>JAZKYW010000316.1:0-1972 GCA_045612325.1 Candidatus Limiplasma sp.
AACCCGGTGCTCATCGGCGAGCCGGGCGTAGGTAAAACCGCTATTGCCGAAGGACTCGCTCAGCGCATTGTACGCGGCGACGTGCCGGATAGCCTCAAAAACCGCACCATCTTCTCCCTCGACATGGGCGCGCTGATTGCAGGCGCAAAGTTCCGCGGAGAATTCGAGGAGCGCCTGAAGGCTGTCCTTGGCGATATCAAAGCCAGCGAAGGTCGTATCATCCTGTTCATTGACGAGCTGCATACCATTGTAGGCGCAGGCAAGACTGAAGGCTCCATGGACGCGGGCAACCTGCTCAAGCCCATGCTCGCCCGCGGTGAACTGCACTGTATCGGCGCAACGACGCTCAATGAGTATCGCAAATACATTGAAAAGGATGCCGCTTTGGAGCGTCGCTTCCAGCCCGTGCTGGTCACCGAGCCCACCGTGGAGGATACCATTTCCATTCTGCGCGGCCTCAAGGAGCGCTATGAAGTGTTCCACGGCGTAAAGATCACCGACGGCGCACTCATCGCCGCCGCCACCCTCTCCAACCGCTACATCACCGACCGCTTCCTGCCCGACAAAGCCATCGACCTTGTGGACGAAGCCTGCGCCATGATCCGCACCGAGATCGACTCCATGCCCGCTGAGCTGGACGGCGTGAGCCGCCGCATCATGCAGCTGGAGATCGAGCAGGCGGCTTTGAAGAAGGAATCCGACGAGGGCAGCCGCCGCCGTCTGGAAAGCCTGGAGGAAGAACTGGCGCAGCTGCGCGAGCAGTTCAATGCCATGAAGGCCCGCTGGGAAAACGAAAAGAACGCCATTTCCAAAGTGCAGAAGCTGCGCGAGGAGATCGAGCAGGTGAACGCTCAAATCGCTCAGGCCGAGCGCGCTTACGACCTTGGCAAGGCCGCAGAGCTCAAGTACGGCCGTCTGCCTCAGCTGCAGGCTGATTTGGAAAAAGAGGAGGAGAACTCCGAAAAGACCGAATCCACCCTCCTGCGCGATAAAGTGACCGATGACGAAATTGCCCGCATCATCAGCCGCTGGACGGGCGTGCCCGTCACCCGCCTCAAGGAAGGCGAGCGCGAAAAGCTTCTGCATCTGCCCGAAGAACTGCACCGCCGCGTGGTGGGTCAGGATGAAGCCGTGCAGAAGGTATCCGAAGCCATCCTCCGCAGCCGTGCGGGCATCGCGGACGAAAACCGCCCCATCGGCAGCTTCCTCTTCCTCGGCCCTACGGGCGTGGGCAAGACGGAGCTCGCCAAAGCCCTTGCGCAAAACCTGTTTGATGATGAAAAGAACATGGTGCGCATCGATATGAGCGAGTACATGGAGAAGTTCTCCGTCAGCCGTCTGGTAGGCGCACCTCCCGGATATGTAGGCTACGAAGAAGGCGGGCAGCTCACCGAAGCCGTGCGCCGCAAGCCCTACAGCGTTGTACTGCTGGATGAGGTGGAAAAGGCGCATCCCGATGTGTTCAACATCCTTTTGCAGGTGCTGGATGACGGACGCATCACCGACAGTCAGGGCCGCACGGTGGATTTCAAAAATGCCATCATCATCATGACCAGCAATCTGGGCTCCCAGTATCTGCTGGATGGCATCGAAAACGGCGCCATCACCGAAAACGCCCGTCAGAATGTGATGCAGCTTCTGCGCAGCCAGTTCCGCCCCGAGTTTTTAAACCGCATCGATGAGATCGTGTTCTACAAGCCGCTGGAAAAGGCGGAGATCACCCAAATCGTACGTCTGCTGGCGGATACGCTTGCCAAGCGTCTTGCCCAGCGCGAGATCACCCTTGAACTGACCGATGCAGCCGTCAGCGCCATCGCCGATGCGGGCTTCGACCCCGTCTACGGCGCGCGTCCCCTCAAGCGCTACATGCAAAGCCAGCTGGAGACCATGCTTGCCCGAAAGATCGTGGCGGCGGAGATCCTGCCCGGTCAGCGCGTGGTGGTGGATGCAGGCGAAAACGGCCTGATCTACA
>JAZKYW010000317.1:0-4634 GCA_045612325.1 Candidatus Limiplasma sp.
ATCGCCAACGCTGATCTTACGCTTCTGGGCGATGTAGACGCGAACCATCATGTTCACGCCGGGAGACAGCTCGTCCTTGTTCTCACGGGTGAAGATCTTGACGTCAACAACGATGCCGCCTTCACCGTGGGGAACGCGCAGGGAGGTATCGCGTACCTCACGCGCCTTTTCACCGAAGATGGCGCGCAGCAGGCGCTCTTCGGCGGTCAGGTCGGTCTCGCCCTTGGGGGTGACCTTACCGACCAGGATATCGCCCGCACGGACTTCGGCGCCGATGCGGATGATACCGTCCTCATCCAGATCCTTCACGGCGTCATCGCCGATGTTGGGAATATCGCGGGTGATCTCTTCCGGTCCCAGCTTGGTTTCGCGGGCTTCGGATTCGAACTCCTCGATGTGGATGGAGGTATACATGTCGTCCTTAACAAGCTTTTCGCTGATGAGGACGGCGTCTTCGTAGTTGTAGCCTTCCCAGGTCATGAAGCCGATCAGGACGTTGCGGCCCAGACCGATCTCGCCCTTCTCGGTGGAAGGACCGTCAGCCAGCAGATCACCCTTTTCGATGATCTGACCGGCCTTGACGCGGGGACGCTGGTTGATGCAGGTGCCCTGGTTGGAGCGGGCAAACTTGCTCATCTTGTAGGTGTGGCGCTCGCCCAGGTTATCCTTGATAACGATGGTGTCGCCGCCGACCTTTTCAACAACGCCGTCTTCCTTGGCAAGGATCACAACGCCGGAGTCGTGGGCAGCCTTGTACTCCATGCCGGTGCCTACGAAGGGAGCTTCGGGAACCAGCAGCGGAACAGCCTGACGCTGCATGTTGGAGCCCATCAGTGCGCGGGTAGCGTCATCGTTCTCCAGGAAGGGGATCATGCTGGTGGCAACGGAAACGATCTGACGGGGACTTACGTCGATCAGGTCAACATTCTCGCGGGGCACCAGGATGATATCGGCCTTGTCACGTACGGTAACGTATTCATCAACGAAGCTGCCGTCGGGGTTGAGGGGCGTCTTGGCCTCGGCCACAACGTAGAAGTCTTCCTCGTCAGCGGTCATGTAAACGACCTTGTTGGTCACGCAGTGGGTCTTGGGATCCACGATGCGGTAGGGAGCTTCCAGGAAGCCGTACTCGTTGATGCGGGCATAAGTCGCCAGAGAGCCGATCAGACCGATGTTGGGGCCTTCAGGAGTCTCGATGGGACAGATGCGGGAGTAGTGGCTGTAGTGAACGTCGCGGACCTCGAAAGAGGCGCGGTCACGGTTCAGACCGCCGGGGCCCAGGGCGCTCAGACGGCGCTTGTGGGTCAGCTCAGCCAGGGGGTTGGGCTGGTCCATGAACTGGGACAGCTGGGAGGAGCCGAAGAACTCCTTGATGGCGGCGCTTACGGGGCGGATGTTGATCAGCTCGCCGGGGCGCACTTCATCGCTGTCCTGAATGGCCATGCGCTCACGAACAACGCGCTCGAGGCGGCTGAGGCCGATGCGGATCTGGTTCTGCAGCAGTTCGCCCACGGAGCGCAGACGACGGTTGCCCAGATGGTCGATATCGTCGGTGAAGCCGATGCCGTAGGGCAGGCCCAGCAGGTAGCTGACGGAAGCAACGATATCCTCGGTAATGATGTGCTTGGGAACCAGGTCATGCACGCGGGCACGGACCATTTCCTTCAGCTCATCTTCGTTTTCGCAGCTGTCGATGATCTCACGCAGCACGGGATAGAGAACGTTCTCCATAACGCCGGCTTCCTTGGGATCAAAGGGCAGGTAGAGAGAAGCATCTACAAAGTGGTTGCCCACGATCTTGTGGATGTGGTTGTCCACCTTGACCAGCACGGAGTTTACGCCGGCGTTCTGGATAGCGCGGGCCACTTCCTTGGAGATGACCTCGCCGTCCTTGACCATGACTTCACCGGTCTGGGGGTTGACCACGTCTTCGGCGGCAACCTGCTCCTGAGCGCGGATGGCCAGGGAGAGCTTCTTGTTGAACTTATAACGGCCCACGCGCATCAGGTCATAGCGCTTGGCGTCAAAGAACAGAGAGTTGAACAGATTCTGAGCGCTTTCGCGTGTCGGCGGTTCGCCGGGCTTCTGGCGCTTGTAGATCTCGATCAGGCCCTCATCACGGCTCTTGGCGTTGTCGCCGCGCTGGATGGTAGCCATCAGGCGCTCGTCCTCACCAAGCAGTTCGATGATCTCGGCGTCCGTGCCGTAGCCCAGAGCGCGCAGGATCAGCGTGATGGGCAGCTTGCGGGCGCGGTCGATACGTACCCACAGCACGTCGTTGGAGTCGGTCTCGTACTCCAGCCAGGCGCCGCGGTTGGGGATGACCGTGGTGGAGAACAGATGCTTACCGGCCTTATCGATCTGATCTTCGTAGTAAACGCCGGGAGAGCGTACCAGCTGAGAAACGATAACGCGCTCCGCACCGTTGATGATAAAGGTACCGTAATCGGTCATGAGGGGGAAATCACCCATGAACACGTCAGATTCCTTGATCTCGCCGGTCTCGCGGTTCTTCAGGCGGACGAACACCTTGAGGGGAGCGGCGTACGTCATGTCGCGCTCCTTGCAGCGTTCTACGCTGTTCTTGGGTTCTTCCAGTGTATAATCAACGAATTCAAGCGACAAATTCTCGGTGTAATCGACGATCGGAGACACATCGTCCAGTACCTCGCGAAGGTCAACATCCAGAAAGCGCTGGTACGAATTTTTCTGCACCTCGATCAGATCCGGCATGTCGAGGATCTCTTCGACATGCGAGAAGCTCTGCCTTGTTCTGAGCTTCCCCATTTGAACCTCATGCACCATAAAATGCCATCACCCCTTATAGTCTCGCACGTATCTTGCTGCAAAGCATTCCTCTTGCCCGCAGAGGTTTTTTCCGTTTCGGGCGCAGAGCCTGCGCTTTTTTTCGGAAAAATTTCCTGTTGCTTTTTTTCCGCAGGGCATGTACAATACCTATCACGGAAGGGCATAACTTCGCACAGTAACGATACTGATGCAAGTTTAAATTATAGCCGATTCATATCCATGTGTCAATACACATGGATAAATTTCGTTACATTATTTTTTATGTCGCCGGCGGCGAGCAGCAAGGAGGTCTGCAACCATGGTCAAGTTCGGTCAGGTGACCGCCTACAACGAAAAAACAGGCGTTGCCACCATCACCTACATCCGTCCCGAAGCGTGCGCCAAATGCGGCGGCTGCGGTGCGCTTACCCAAAGCGGCACCATCGACCTCAAGGGTGACTGCAAGGTGGGCAACTGGGTCAAAGTGGTGCTGCCCGACGGGCGCTTCATGCAGGCCACGCTCATTGCCTACATCCTGCCGCTCATCGGTTTTCTGGCGGGATTGTTTGCGGGATACTTTCTCTCGGACGGCAGCGAGCTTTGGGCGCTGGGCGGAAGCCTTGCGGGCCTGGGCGTTTGCCTGCTGGGGCTTAAGCTGAATGAAAAGCACATTGCCGGCAAACCCGAGTGGACGCCCCGCATCGAAGCCGTATACACCGAGCGCCCCGACTCTCTGGACGCCATCGGCTGCAGCGGTATGGAATAAACCCTTCGCGGCATTGGGACAGCATTTCCCATATGCCGCTTTTTCTTTGCTTTTTTCCTGTACAAACGCGCAAAAAAACCGTTGGCGGCTCTGTTCAAATTTTCGTTTTTGTGGTATACTGAATTACGATATACAGGGAAGTAGGCTTCCCTCAGAGAATCGTGCCGTTCAAACATTTTCATACATCCGCCGCAAACCGGCGTTTCCGCACGATCGTTTTTGATTTACCCTTGATTGCTCAGCAGTTGCGAAGTGTATGCGCAACCGCTTATTTCACTTTATATTTGTTGTGGCGCGGACTGCGCATAGTAAGGAGGTCCCCATGGTCCCGATGACTGAGATTTCCCAGAAGCTGCGAATCATCCCCCTTGGCGGCGTTGATGAATTCGGTAAAAATATAACGGTGGTCGAATACGGCGAGGATATGCTGGTCATCGACTGCGGCTCCATCTTCCCCAAGGAAGACATGCTGGGCGTTGACCTTGTTATCCCCGATGTTACCTATCTGATCAAAAACCGCGAGCGCATCCGCGGCATGCTTTTGACCCACGGTCATGAGGACCATATCGGCGCAACGCCCTATGTGCTGCGTCAGGTGCCCATGCCCCTGTACGGCACCAAGCTGACCCTTGCGCTGGTAGACCTGAAGCTCAAGGAGCACCGCCTCGCGGGCATTCCGCTCAATGTGATCAAGCCCCGCGACGAACTGCAGCTGGGCTGTTTCCGCATCCGCTTCCTGCATGTGAACCACTCCATCGCAGGCGCGGTGGCTATTGCCATCACCTGCCCTGCAGGCACCATCGTATTCAGCGGCGACTTCAAGGTGGACTTCACCCCCATCGACGGCGAAGAGACCGACCTTGCCGGCTTTGCCCAGCTGGGCAGCGAGGGCGTGCTGGCCTTCCTGTGCGAATCCACCAACGTGGAGCGCAAGGGCTACACCATGAGCGAGACCAAGATCGGTCAGACGTTCATCGACATGTCCCAGCAGGCCAAGGGCCGCGTGATCGTTGCCATGTTCGCCTCCAACGTGCACCGCGTGCAGATGGTGGTGGATTCCGCCGCGATGTTCGGACGCAAG
>JAZKYW010000318.1:0-2699 GCA_045612325.1 Candidatus Limiplasma sp.
ATCTATCAATTGTCTTCCTAAGACCGCTTGGCCTCCGACTTCCGGTCTTTCCCGAAAAAAGTTTTATTCGTCCAAATCTTTTTCCTGCCAGATATACCAGTCACGACCGTCCGTTTCCATGATGACCGCGCCGTCAGCGCAGTACATTCCGGGAATCTCTCGTGCGCCCAGCTGGTAACGCATATTGGGCGCATCCGCCTCATGATTGGTGACAAGCACAAATTCGGGCGCGACCGCCTCGATAAACTCGCTCTGCACAGCCGAAATGCCGTGGTGCGGCGCTTTCAGAATATCCGCCTTGAGCATTTCCGCCTCCATGGTGCGCGCGTGATGCTGCTGCGTCAGGCTGGTGATATCCGCGCACAGCCACGCAGACGAATCGCCAAACGTGACGCGCTCGATCAGCGAGCGGGCGTTATCATTGGAAGAATGCCAGTGGCGCACGACCTTGATGGTCGCGCCGCCGAGAGTAAGCTCATCCCCCGTATAAAGCCGGCGCACGGGAATGCCCCTGCGGTTTGCCAAATCGATGGTACGGCTTACGCGCACAAGGCTGTCCACCATGATTTCCGAATAGGGATGCAGATATTCATCCGCCGTATAGCCGTGCTCCATCAGATAGTACAGACCGTAGATGTGGTCGTCATGGGAGTGCGTACTGAGCAGATATTTGAAATGGGTGATGCCGCGCCTTTCGAGCATGACGGTCACATTGTGAAAGCGCGACTTGGGGCCGCCGTCAATCATCATGCTTTCGCCGCCGCATTCCAGAAGCAACGCATCGCCCTCCGCCACAGGAATCGCAGTGATGCGCAGCACATCCTGCGTCCAGCCCTCCTCGGGCGGATAATCAAAGAAAACCTCCGCCTTCGCACAGGCGGTCATCAGAACCAGAAGAAGAATTACCGTGAGCATTCTCTTCATATAAATATCAGATATCCTCTCGCATCTCCACACGCATCTTCACATGTGCCTGTTCGAGTGCCATATCGCGGTGCGTGACCCCCGCCTTATGGCCCATCTCGTTCAGTTTGGCGGTGATGCTTTCGGCAATGGCAACGCTGCGGTGGCAGCCGCCCGTACAGCCGATGGCAATGACCAGCCTGTGTTTGCCTTCCGCAACGTAATTGGGCAGCAGGAAGGCAAGCATATCCATCACCTTGGTCATAAACTCCTTGGTGACGGGATGCTCCATTACGAAATCGCGCACGGGCGCATCCTGTCCCGTTTGCTGTCGAAGCTCGGGAATATAGAAGGGATTGGTAAGGAAGCGCACGTCAAACATCAGGTCGGCCTCGCGGGGGATGCCCCTCTTGAAGCCGAAGCTGAGCACCTCCACCTTGAGCGCAGGACGCTCGTCCGCACTGAGGACGATTTCCCTCAGCGTTTTCTGCAGCGCACGGGGCTTGAGGTTGCTGGTATCCACCAGATGCGTGGCAGTCTCACGCAGGGGCATCAGCCTTTCGCGCTCTTCGCGGATGGCTTCCTCCAGTGTCAGGCCGCCTGCGCTGAGGGGATGCTCGCGTCGGGTCTCCTTATAGCGGTTGACCAGCACCTCATCCCCCGCCTCGATGAACAGCGTGTCGATGGTAAAGCCCAGCGCGCGCGCCTCATCCAGCAGCTGCGTGACCGCCTTGGCGTCAAAAAACTCGCCCGAGCGGATGTCGGCAGCAATGGCTACCAGCGGATTTTTCACATTGCGGCAGGCTTCCATGAAAGGCACCATCATCATGGGCGGCAGGTTATCCACGCAAAGCGCGCCAAGGTCCTCCAGATAGCGGATGGCGACCGTTTTGCCCGCGCCGCTCATGCCCGTAACGATCAGAAACTGCAAATCATTCACCTCTTTAGTCAAGCCTGCGCCTTACGCCTGCACAACAGGCGCATCTTCGCCGATGATGCGTACTTCGGGCTCCAGCTGTACGCCCGTTTTTTCCAATACAATGCGCTGTACCTGCGCAATGAGCGCCAGATAATCCGCCGCGGTGCCCTGTGCGTCATTGACAAGGAAGCCCGCATGCAGGGTGGATACGCTTGCGCCGCCCACGCGCAGGCCCTTCAGTCCGCACTGGTCGATGAGCGTGCCCGCGAAATGGCCTTCGGGACGCTTGAAGGTGGAGCCGCAGCTGGGCAGCGTGATGGGCTGCTTTTCGCGGCGGCGGGCGTTGAACTCGCGCATGGCGGTGCGGATGGTGTCCTCATCGCCCTTTTCCAAAGCGACCGTCACACCCGTTACGGCAATGATTTTTTCCGCTTCGCTCAGCGCGCTGCGGCGGTAACCGAATGCCATTTCTTCCTTATTATATACAAGCGTATTTCCATCCTCGGAAACGGCGGTCACCAGCGTGACAACATCCTTCATCTCGCCGCCGTATGCGCCCGCGTTCATATAGACCGCGCCGCCGACCGTGCCGGGGATGCCCGCCGCAAATTCCAGGCCCCTCAGGCCCGCATTGGCTGCGGCATTGCTCAGGCGCGTCAGCAGCGCGCCGCCCTGCGCGGTGATGGCAAAGCGTCCGTCGGGGAGCGGCACGGGTTCGCTGACATTGCTGAAAGCGTCGCCGATGTGGATGACCAGACCGCGCACGCCGCCGTCGCGCACCAAAAGATTGCTGCCGTTGCCCACAAGCGTTACGGGCACATTCAGCGAGCGTGCAGATGCCAAAGCAGCGGAAAGTTCTTCCGCGCTGCCCACTTCA
>JAZKYW010000319.1:0-1599 GCA_045612325.1 Candidatus Limiplasma sp.
GCCTTGGTGAGTTCCAGGGGCTGACGAGCGGTCATCTTCAGCGTTTCCAGACCGAAATATTCGTCCAAATCGCGCTTGTTAATCAGAATCTTACCGTCGCCGGCGACCAAACGGACACGGGCGATCGCCGTCTTACGACGACCAACGGCATTGTACTCAACTTTCGCCATGATGTTTCGCTCCTTTGTCCTTACTTGATGACCAGCACTTCGGGCTGCTGAGCGGCATGCTCATGCTCGGAGCCGGCATAAACTTTCATCTTCTTCGCCATCTTGCGGCCGAGGGGGCCCTTGGGCAGCATGCCGATGATGGCGTGCTGGATAGCGAACTCGGGCTTTTCGTTCAAAAGACGACGGTAGGGGGTTTCCTTCAGGCCGCCAACGAAGCCGCTGTGCTTGTAGTAAATCTTCTGATCAAGCTTCTTGCCGGTCAGCACAACCTTATCGGCATTCAGGATGATCACATAATCACCGGTGTCAACGTGGGGAGTATAAGTAGGCTTGTTCTTGCCGCGCAGAATGCTGGCAACCTGGCTGGCCAGACGGCCCAGCACTACGCCTTCGGCGTCCACAACGTACCACTTGCGCTGTACGTCGGAAGCCTTCGCCATGTACGTCTTCAACTTGGTATCCTCCTTCAAGGGGTGTCAGTGTGTCTGTTGCGGCATTTGATGGTCAGCAAATGCTCGCCGGGTTACAATAGCTTTCCGGGGCTAGCGGAGTCTATTGATGCCAAAGATTATTCTACTAAAAGTAAAGGGAAATGTCAAGAGAAAACGCACACATTTTTGATGTTTTTTCAAGGAAAATCAAAGCTTTTCGATCTCTGTATCCGTTACAAAAGCGTGGATGAGCTTGCAGGCAGGCACCTGTTCATCGGTGATGAAAACCTGTTCCCGGATAGCATTGATTGCCGCCTGAGCGCTCTGTTCATCGCGTGCGTAAACGGTAGCAATGGCCTCATTCTTGCAGATTTTTTCGCCGATTCGCTTATGAAGCACAAAGCCTACGCTGGGGTCGATCACATCTTCCTTGGTTCTGCGGCCCGCGCCCATCAGCTGAGCCGTGTTGCCCAGACCCACGGTATCCATATGATGTATATAACCGTCAGCAAGAGCGGGCACGGGGAGAATGACCTTTGCCCGAGGCAGGTTGGCAACATCATCACAGCAGGAGGCATCGCCGCCCTGAGCAACGATCATTTTGCGCAGGGTATCAAGGCCGCGGCCGCTGGTCAGGGCATCCATCAGCATGGACTTGGCTTCCTCGATGGTTGCTGCGGCTTCACCCAGAATGAGCATGCGGGCGCCCAGCTCAAGGGAAACATCCAGCAGGGGACCCTGTACGCGCCCGCTGAGTACGTCGATGGCTTCCTTTACTTCCAGCGCATTGCCGACGTGGCTGCCGAGAGGCTCGCCCATATCAGTAACAAGAGCGACCATCCTGCGGCCGGCATCGCAGCCAATACGCACCATGGTCTGGGCAAGTTCGATGCTGTCCTCTACGGTATGCATCAGCGCGCCTGCGCCTGTTTTAACGTCAAGCACAATACCCTGAGCACCGCTGGCAAGCTTTTTGCTCACGATGCTGGAGGAGATGA
>JAZKYW010000320.1:0-9680 GCA_045612325.1 Candidatus Limiplasma sp.
TTTGATCCGGACGTATCAGGACTGGCTGCTTTGCTGGAGCAGGAAAGCGCAGACCTCGCTGCTGAGAAAGCCGAACTGGAAGTACAGGTCGCATCCATGGAAGAAGAGATCGAACTGCTGCAGGAGAAGCCCGTACAGCTCCCGTAAAATATCATAATTTAAGCCGAACGGATTCATTTTCCGTTCGGCTTTTTTGTTTTCTTTATGACTTTCGGGAAAAAACCTTCCTTTTCATACTAAAGCGTGCTATAATACTTGATAATTCGTTATATCGTCAAGGAGGTTTCCCCAAATGCGTAAATCCAAGTCCAAGATCGCTATCGTAATCCTGTCCGTTGCTCTGGTTTGTGCCCTCATTCTGGCCCTGACCAGCTCCAATGCCACGAAGGCCGCTCTCGCTCATCTTGAGGAGGACCATGCTCAGATCAACGCTGCGCAGGAACAGATTACTGCTCTGCAGGCCGAACTGGAAGCTGTTCAGGCTGAAGCTGTTGCCGCTACCGAAACTGTTGCTGCTGAAGCTGCTGCTGCTTTGGAAGCTGCCAAGGCCGAAGCCGCTGTTGAACTGGAAGCCGCCAAGGCTGAAGCCGCTGCCGAACTGGAAGCCGTGAAGGCCGAAGCCGCTGCCGCTGCTGAAACTGCCGCCGCCGAGCTGGAAGCCGCCAAGACCGAAGCTGCTGCCGCTCTGGAAGCTGCCAAGGCCGAAGCCGCTGCCGCTGCTGAAGCTGCTGCTGCCGAACTGGCTGCCGCCAATGAAAAGATCGCCGAGCTGGAAGAAAAGCTGGCTGCCGTTCCCGCTGAGACCACCGTTCAGCCCTAACGTTACTGAGAACAAAAGGCGTTCCTTTACGGAACGCCTTTTTCATTTGCTGCGATTTGTGGTACAATGGTCGCATGCAGAAACCAGCAAAGAGGATGTGTTTGTGTGTTTAAACAGGTTTTGTGGGACTGGAACGGAACGCTTTTGGATGACCTTGCCTACGGCATGAGCGTCCGCAACCGCACCTTTCCCGCTTTTGACCTTCCGCAGGTACGCAGCGTGGAGGAATATCACGCGCAGTTTACGTTTCCCATCCGCACCTATTACGCGCGCGCAGGCGTGACGGATGAAAACTTTGTGGAAGTGGCCCATGCGTGGATGGCAGAATACGTGCGCGGTTTTTCCACCGTGCCGCTGCATGCCGACGCACGCGAGGTGCTTGAGCGTTTTGCGCAGGCAGGGCTTACGCAGGTGGTGCTTTCCGCTACCAAGCGCGATATGCTGATGGAGCAGATCGCGCAGTTTGGCATTGAAAACACCTTTGCCGATATTTTGGGTCTGGGCAATATTTACGCCGGCAGCAAGGAGGATATCGGGCGGCAGTACCTGCAAAACTGCGGCATCGCGCCCGAGCAGACCGTCATGATCGGCGATACCCTGCACGACGCCGATGTTGCCAAAGCCATGGGCGCAAAGTGCATACTGGTGGCGCGCGGGCATCAGAGCAGGCAGACGCTGCTCACCGCGGGCGTGCCGGTGGTGGATACGCTGAAAGCCGCTGCGGAGATCATCCTGAAGTAAAATTCCGTTTGGAGGAAACGCATCATGCTTACCTATACCTATCTTGAAAAAGGACGTTTCGGGTTTGTGGAAAAACCGAAGCCTGTGCTTTTGCATGAGCGCGACGCCATTGTGAAGGTGACGCTGGCAAGCATCTGCTCAAGCGATTTGCATATCAAGCACGGCAGCGTGCCGCGCGCGGTGCAGGGCATCACGGTGGGGCATGAAATGGTCGGCGTGGTGGAGGCGGTGGGCGAAAAGGTGACTCATGTCAAGCCGGGCGACCGCGTGACCGTGAATGTGGAAACCTTCTGCGGCGAGTGCTTCTTTTGCCAAAAAGGCTTTGTAAACAACTGCACCGACCGAAACGGCGGATGGGCACTTGGCTGCCGCATCGATGGCGGACAGGCGGAGTATGTGCGCGTGCCCTTTGCCGATACGGGTCTCAACCGCATCCCTGACGGCGTGAGCGACCGTCAGGCGCTGCTGGTGGGCGATGTGCTTGCCACGGGCTTTTGGGCAGCGCGTATTTCGGAAATCACCCCTGAGGATACCGTGCTCATCATCGGCGCGGGGCCGACGGGCATCTGCACGCTGCTTTGTGTGATGCTGAAATCCCCCAAACGCATCATCGTTTGTGAAAAGGATGCAGAGCGCATCGCATTCATCAACCGTCACTATCCCGAGGTGCTGACCGTATCGCCCGAGGAATGCCGTGACTTTGTAACGGCAAACAGCGACCACGGCGGCGCGGACGTAGTGCTGGAAGTAGCGGGCGCGGAATCCACCTTCCGTCTTGCATGGGAATGCGCACGTCCCAACGCCGTTGTAACGGTCGTGGCGCTGTATGAGCAAAACCAGACCCTGCCGCTGCCCGAGATGTACGGCAAAAACCTCATCTTCAAAACGGGCGGCGTGGATGGCTGCGACTGTGATGAGACCCTGCGGCTGATTGCTCAGGGCAAGCTGAATACCGAGCCGCTCATCACCCATACCTATCCGCTTAACAAAATCGATGAGGCTTATCAGCTGTTTGAAAACAGGTTGGACGGCGTAATTAAAATCGCTGTTGAATGCTGACAAACAAAAACACCCCCGACCTGCCGTAAGGTGCAGGTCGGGGGTGTTTGCTTATTCGTGCGTTACGGTCACGCTGCGGCCTTCTTCGGCGCTTTTGACTGCCGCGAAGATGACGCGCATGGATTTGATGCATTCGGCGGCGTCCGCATCGGAGGGAGAGCCTGTGCGGATGGAATACACAAACGCATCGATGATGCCCGTGTTTTCGCGCAGGCCATCGGTCTGCTTTTGGTTGGTGGTCATTTCATCCAGGGCAAGGCGCAGAACAGTGCCGTCCTTCTTTTCAAAAATGAGGGAGTGCACCGGGTCATCATACAGGCGAAGAACGCCCTGCGTGGTGTAGATGCGGGTGGCATTGTCCTCGCAGCCGTAGTTGGTCCAGCTCACGTGCATCTGGCCCGTTACGCCGCTTTGCGTGCGGTAGATGCACAGGGCGTTATCCTCCACGTCGATGAGGCTGCCATCAGGGTAGCGCTTGTCCAGTGTGAGCAGCTTTGCCGTGACTTCCGTGATGGGCTCGTCCAGCAGGAAGTGGATGAGGTCGGTCTTGTGGATGCCAAGGTCAGCCAGCACACCGAAGGCGGATTGACTCCTGTGGATAAACCAGCTGTTCTTTTCTTCCGTCCAGCATTCGGGCCCGGGATGCGCAAACGAGGTGCGGAAGGCAATGGGCTTGCCCGCTTCGCCTGCGCGCAGCATGCGGCGTGCTTCCACATGCGCTTTGTTGTAGCGCTGGTTGTGACCCAGCATCAGCAGCTTGCCGCTTTTGCGGGCGGCAATGAGCATGCTTTCGCATTCCGCGGCGGTTACCGCCATGGGCTTTTCACAAAGCACATGGCAGCCTGCCTCCAGTGCGCGGATGCTTACGGCGGCATGGTCACGGTTGGCAATGCATACGCTCACGGCGTCAGGTTTCAAAGCAAGCAGCTCATCGATGCTTTTGCAGGCCTTGCCGCCGTATTGGTCAGCCATGGCCTGTGCACGCTCGGGGAGCGCGTCATACCATGCGACCAGTTCACAGCAGCCGTTTTCGGCGTATTCGGGCGCATGGCGCACCTGTGTGATTTTTCCGCAGCCGATAATGCCGATTCGAAGCATAATGCGAAACCTCCTTGCGTCTGATGGCGAAAAGGGTCAGGAATTGCTTTCTTTTTTCTGCAGAAGAACGGCGACAATGACGATGAAGCCCTTGAAGGCCTCACGCAGGAAGGGCGGTACGCCCATGAGGTTGAGCAGGTTGTTCATAACGGCGATGATGAGCATGCCCAGCACCGTGCCGATGATGGAGCCCTTGCCGCCGCTCATGCTGGTGCCGCCGACCACGACCGCTGCGATGGCGTCCATTTCATAGCCGCTGCCGGCGTTGGCGTAGTCCATGCTGCCGATGCGCGCAACGCTGATGATGGCGGAGATGGATACCATCAGGCCGCTGAGCATGTACACCAGCATCTTCACCTTTTCGACATTGATGCCGGAGAGGCGGGCGGTGCGCTCGTTGGAGCCGATGGCGTAGATTTGACGGCCGAAGGGCGTCTTTTTGGAAACGATGTGCAGAATGACCGCCAGCACCAGCCAGTAGATGATGGGCAGAATGACCTGACCGCCGATCTTGGTGTTGGCAATTTTCAAAAATTCGGAAGGCACTTTAACGGCAGCCGTCTGCATCAGCTGCTGAGTCACGCTGCGGCAGATCTTCATCATGCCCAGCGTGGCGATAAAGGCGGGCAGCTTCTGCTTGGAGATGAGGAAACCGCTGACGCCGCCGATGGCACAGCCCATCAGGATACAGGCGACAATGCCAATGATGTAGGCGGGGATGCCCGTGATGCCTGCAGCGGTGAGCAAACCTGTGGGATAACCGTTGATACAGAACATCAGCAAAGCGCCTACTGCGACCAGCGTAGAGCCTACTGCCAGGTCGATGCCGCCCGAGATGATGACAAAGCACATACCCAGCGCAACGATGCCGACAGTGGCATTGTTGCGCAGAATGTTGATCCAGTTGCGGCTCCAGAGGCTAAAGCCTTCGGCAAAGGTCTTACAGTTCGAAAAGTCCAGCGCAATGGTCTGCAGGATGATCATCAGCACAAGTACCAGCGCGGTGGAAAACAGGGGGTTATTCTTCCACTGGCGCTGAATGCGCTGCCAGAGGGTGGGTTTGTTGATTGCTTGAGTCATGGTGTTTTTTCCTCCCGTCCGATCAGCCGCCGGTGGCAAGCCGCATCATTTCGTGCTCAGTCATGGTTTCGCCGCTTACTTCGGCGCGTACGCTGCCATGGTACATGACCAGCGCACGGTCGCACAGGCGGATGATCTCCTGCGCTTCGCTGCAAAGTACGACCACAGCCACGCCGTTATTGGCCAGCTGCTGAATGATCTCGTAGATCTCTTCCTTTGCGCCAACGTCCACGCCCTGCGTGGGGTTGTCAAGGATGAGCAGCTTCGGGTCGGCGCTGAGCCACTTGGCAAGCACCACCTTCTGCTGGTTGCCGCCGGAAAGGCTGGTGATGGAATCGTTTTCGCTGCCCATTTTGATCTGCAGGTTTTGACGCTGCTGAATAAATTGCGACAGCTGCAGCTTTTTGCGGATGATGCCAAAGCGCGTAAGGCGCGGCATGGTAACGATGGAGCCGTTTTCAAGAATGCTCATATCCTTGATGATGCCGTTTTCCTTGCGGTTGCGCGGCAGATAGCCGATGCCCAGCTTGAGCGCCTGTCGGGTCGATGTGATGGTAACGGGCTTGCCGTGCAGATAGATCTGACCGCTGTAGCGGCCCTCTGCGCCAAAAACGGTGCGGAACAGCTCGCTGCGTCCGTCACCCAGCAGGCCCGTGATGCCGAGGATCTCGCCGGCACGCACGTTCAGGCTTACATTGCGGAAAGCAGGTTCCTGCGTCAGCTTCTCAAGGCGAAGCACTTCTGCGCCCAGTTCTGCATCGCGGCGGTTGCGCTCGCTCTTTACTTCGTGGCCTACCATGTGGCGGGCGATCTCGGGAATGGAGGTATCCTTTACCCAGCCGTCAGCCACCATCACGCCGTCACGAAGCACCGTGTAGCGGTCGCAGATCTCCATGACCTCGCGCAGCTTGTGCGAGATAAACACAACGCCTACATTTTTGGATTTCAGGGTACGCAGCATATCAAAAACGCGCTCGATCTCGGGATCGGTGAGCGATGTGGTGGGCTCATCCATGATGATGATGGAAGCATTCATCATCAGCGCGCGTGAGATTTCGACGATTTGCTTAAAGGAGGCATCCAGCGTGGACACCATGGCGCCGGGATCGATCTCCAGCCCCATCTGGTCAAACAGTTCCTTCGTTTTGCGGTACATGGCCGCATGGTCAAGAAAGCCGCTCTTCTTTTTGATCTCGCGGCCGATAAACATGTTTTCGTATACAGGCCGGTCGTTGGTCAGGTTCAGCTCCTGATGGATAAAGGCGATGCCTGCGTTGAGCGACTGTGCGGGTGCAGCAAAGGATACCATTTTGCCATCCAGCAAAATAGCGCCGCTGTCGGGCTGCAGTACGCCGCCCAGAATATTCATCAGCGTGGATTTGCCCGCGCCGTTTTCACCAAGCAGGGCGCAGATCTCGCCGCCGTTTAGGCGAAAGTCAACTTTTTTCAGCACATCGTTTGCGCCAAAGGACTTGACAATGTCCTTCATCAGCAGGTTCATGCGTTCACATCCCCGTGAAGTAGTGGGTCATCATTTTGAAAAGAAAGGGTCATGGCGAGGCCATGACCCTTTCCAAAGTCAGTACGATTAATAGACGGTGTTGGCGGGGTCGATGTACTCGTCAACGTTTTCAGCGCTTACGATCTGAGAGGGGATAACCTTCACAGCATCAACAGTTTCGCCGCCTACAACAGCGATGGCCACGTCGAGGCAGTCCTTGATCATCAGGGGGCTGTACAGAGCGGAGCAAGCGCCGGTCTCGGGGTTTTCCTTGATGATGTTGAAGTATTCCTGGCAACCGCCGCCGCCGGTGATGGCCTTGATGTCGGTACGGCCGGCATCAGCGATGGCCTGCAGAGCGCCGATGGAGGTTTCATCGTCCAGAGAGAAGACGGCGTCGATCTGGGCGTTAGCGGTCAGAATGTCAGCCATATCGGTCAGGCCGGCTTCACGGGTGAAGGCGGTGGCGTACTCGATGATGGTAACTTCGGGAGCGATCTCCTTCATGGTGTCCATGAAGCCCTTCATGCGCAGCTCGGATACGGAGCCGGAGGAAGGAACGGGCAGAGCAACAACGGTACCGGTGGTGCCGATCTTTTCCACGATGTACTTAGCGCCGGCAACGCCCATGGATTCGTTGTCGCCGGTTACCTTGTAGATGCCTTCAGCGGGAATGTCCATGTCGAAAGCAACTACGACCAGGCCGGCGTCGATGGCAGCCTGAGCGGCTACTTCCATGCCGGTCCACTGGGGAGCGATGACCAGAGCCTGGGCGCCCCACAGCATGACTTCGTCGATCTGGGTGGGCATTTCTTCAGCGTTGGAGCTGGTGAACAGTTTGTACTCGATCTTGCCGGCGGCAGCCAGTTCCTTGGCGTACTGCTCAGCATTGTAGGTGATGCCGCCAACCCAGCCGTGGGTAACTGCGGGTACCAGGATGCCAACCTTGACGGGGGCGGCTTCAGCCTGCGCGGGGATCATGCCCAGGCACAGAACCATAGCCAGAACGAGAGCCAGAATCTTCTTCATGAATTTTTCCTCCTTGGGAAATTTGTTCTTCCGATATCCGCCTCGGAACACGGCCGTTCACATGGGAAAAGTACCCGGACGAAGCCTATGCACTTATCATGTGTGTTACGGTAATCATAGCATGAAAAACTTGTTTTTGTCAATGTGAAAACATGACCAAAAGCCTGTCCAAAGCGCCCTTCGGCATGGACAAAAAGCGGCTGAAATGCTATACTTCCCTTGGCTTTCACACAGCGTGAGCCAAAGGAGGAACAACGCATGGATATCCGCATCCTGCAGCTGATCGAAGGGGCCAGACAGGCCAGGGGCCTTACCGTTATCATTGATGTTTTTCGTGCCTTTACGGTGGAGGCATGGCTGAGCCACAACCGCGCCGGATGCATCATTCCCGTGGGGGATATCCAAACCGCGCTGGATTACCGCACCGAGCATCCCGATGCGCTTTTGTGCGGCGAACGCGGCGGGCGCATTATCGAGGGCTTTGATTTCGGCAATTCGCCGTCCGCCATCGAGCATGCCGACCTTGCGGGCAAAACGGTGGTGCATACCACCAGCGCAGGCACGCAGGGCATTGCCAATGCCAACGGCGCGGAGGAGATCATCGGCGGCAGCCTCGTCAATGCCGCAGCCATCGCGCGTTATATCCAAAAGCAAAATCCAGAGCATGTATCGCTGGTGTGCATGGGCCTTGCGGGCGAAGAAGAGACCGATGAGGATACCCTGTGCGCGCGCTACATCAAAAGCATTCTGGAAGGCTCGCCCATTGCCGATATGGCCGCAGAGATCAAACACCTGAGCGAGACTGATGGCGCCAAATTCTTTGACCCCGCACAGCAGGATGTGTTCCCCGAAGCGGACTTCCACCTGAGCACCCAGCTGGACCGCTTTGACTTTGTTTTGCGCTACGACCGCGAAAGCGGCATGATGCAGCGCATCGATGCGTGAAATACACCATAAACGCAATGCGCGTTCTTGTGGGGTGTGCAGGTTTATGCTACAATAGCACAATGTACCTGCAGACGGCAGGTTTTTGATGAAGGAGGGTATGCGCAATGTCTGATTCGATGAAGCAGATCGCCATGCGTATTGAAGATCTTCGCGACAGCTCCGATTATACCGTTGAGCAGATGGCGGAGAAACTGAATGTATCCGTTGAAGAATACCGTAAATATGAGAGCGGCGAAGTTGATATGTCCATCAGCTTCCTTGTCAAGCTCAGCGATGTGCTGGGCGTGGATATGACCGAGATTTTGACCGGTCAGACGCCCCGACTCAACACACTGAGCGTTACCCGCGCAGGCAAGGGCCACGAGACCGACAGCCACGATCAGTATGTGTACAAAAATCTTGCCTATAACTTTATCCACCGCAAGATCGAGCCCATGTACGTGACCGTGCGCCCCGAGGATAACAAGACCCTTGTGCCCAACAGCCATGACGGTCAGGAGTTTGATTACATCCTTTCCGGTACCATGCACCTGGTGGTTGGCAAGAATGATATCATCCTCAACCCCGGCGACAGCGCGTATTATGATTCCCGCGCGCCACATGCCATGGAAGCCGTAGGCGACGAGCCCGTGCATTTCCTGGCGATCGTGATCCCGTAAACCTGTACCAAAGGAGTTTTCCCAATGCTTGCCGACCGTTATATACCGACCGAGCTTACTTCTCAGGAGGATTTTGAGAAGAATTTCTACCTTAATATTCCTGAGCAGTTCAACTTTGCCTATGATATCGTGGACGAGTATGCCCGTCTTTCGCCCCGCAAGCGCGCCCTTATCTGGTGCGACCTCAAGGGCAACGAAAAGACCTTTACCTTCGGCGATATCAGCCGCCTGTCCAACAAGGCCGCCAATGTGTTCAGGGCGCACGGACTCAAGAAGGGCGACCCCGTCATTCTGATGCTCAAGCGCCGCTGGCAGTACTGGGTGGCTGCCGTTGCCCTGCTCAAGCTGGGCTGCGTGCTCATCCCCGCCACTGCGCAGCTGCAGAAGAAGGACATCGTATACCGCATTCAGGCCGCCAGCGCCACCGCCGTTGTGTGCGTGGAGGAGGAAGAGGTGCGTCAGCATGTGCTGGCTTCCGCGCCCGAGTGCGATACGCTCAAGGCCCTGTTCACCCTCGGCGACGCTGAAGGCTTCATCAACTTTGACGCCGAAATGGAAGCAGCCTCCGAAGTGTGGGAAAAGCCCGCCGACCTGCCCAAGAATGAAGACATCATGCTGATGTATTTCACCTCCGGCACCACCGGCATGCCCAAGATGGCCGCCCACAGCTGGACCTATCCCCTCGCCCAGACCGTGACTGCCTTCTACTGGCACAACGTGAGCGATCAGGATATCCACATTGCCG
>JAZKYW010000321.1:0-2530 GCA_045612325.1 Candidatus Limiplasma sp.
GATGCGCTTGTACTGGCCGTACATGTAGCCGACTTCGCGGGCGCTGGTGCCGATATCGCCGGCGGGCCCGTCAACGTCAGCGCCGAGGTACTTGAACAGCTCGGTGATGGAGCTCTGGCAGAAGCGCATGACTTCGTTATCGCTCTTGCCCTTGGGGTCGAAGTCGCAGCCGCCCTTGCCGCCGCCGATGGGCAGGCCGGTGAGACTGTTCTTGAGGACCTGTTCCATGCCCAGGAACTTGAGGATGCCCAGGTTCACGCTGGGGTGCAGACGGATGCCGCCCTTGTAGGGGCCGATGGCGCTGTTGTACTGCACGCGGTAGGCGCGGTTGACCTGGGGCTTGCCCTGATCGTCGATCCACGGCACGCGGAAGATGATGGTGCGCTCGGGCTCCACAAAACGCTCCAGCAGACCGGCAGCTTCGTACTCGGGGTGCTTGTCGAAAACGGGGGAGATGGAGTTGAGGATCTCGGTAGCAGCCTGGATGAATTCGCTCTCGTGAGCGTTGCGGGCCTTCAGGCCTTCCAAAACGCGGGAAGTGTATGCATTCATGGTAGAAATGCTCCTTTCTACAATTCAAACAAATTGATGGATTCGGGGCGCTGCCCGTATCATGCGAATGATTATAGCACAAAAGTTTTGCAAACAGAACGCGCAAAAAGGGCGAATGCTGCATTTGTTTTGTTCTGGTTGAGCTAGCACAATATATTATATAGAAGAAAAAGCAAACAAAAAACAGGCGCAGCCATCAAGCGGGCTGTGCCTGTTTGCGTTAGTCCTCGGTGAGGAGCCGGGCGTGTCCGTGCTCGTTTTGCGTTACGCGCAGGAAGATATCCGCCTTGGCGTCGGCGGCGTCGGAGCGGTCGGTGCAGCTGAGCAGGGTCTGGATGCGTTCGGTGGATTTGGGCAGCGCGCTGCGGCGCTTGAGGTCGAGCTCGCTGAATACATCGTCCAGAAGGAGGGTGGGCGGCTCGTCCATTTCGTTTTGGATGAGACGAATCTCGCCAAGTTTCATGCTGAGCACGGCGGTGCGCAGCTGGCCCTGAGAGCCGAAGGCGCGCAGGTCGCGTCCGCAGAGCAGCAGGGCAACGTCATCGCGGTGCGGGCCGAAATTGGTGTACATGCGCTGCATATCCTCGCGGCGGTGACGGGCGAGGCCGTCCAGCATGGCTTTGGCGATGTCGGGGGCGTCCGCCAGCTGACCTGTGTAGCGAAGCTCGAAGGGCTCGCCCGGGTTTTCGGAAATGGCGGCGTACTGCGCGGAAGCCTCGCGGCTCAATTCCTGCAGAAACCAGCGGCGCGCGCGCACCAGCGGCGCGGCTGCGGCGGCAAGCTGCTCATCCCACGTATCCAGCTGCGTAAGGAAATCCTGAACGCCGACAAGCTTGTTTTGCTTGAGCAGCGCGTTTCGGCTTTCCAATATACTGATGTAGGTTTTGAGCGTACGCAGATAGGACGGGCGGATCTGCGACAGCTGCATATCGATGAAGCGGCGGCGCGCTGCGGGGCCGTCGCGCACGATGCGGATGTCCTCGGGCGAGAACATGACCACGGTAGCATGGCCCATCAGGTCGCCGATGCGCTGGGCAGGCTTGCGGTAAAGCAGCACTTTCTTCTGCGGCTTTTGATGGGGGAGGAGATGGATCTCGATTTCATGCTCGCCGTCCAGGCGGCGGGTATCGCCGTGGACGATGGCGGTTTCCGCATCGGCGGCTACCATCTCGCGGTCCTGCTGGGTGCGGTGGCTGCGGCCCAGCGAAAGCAGGTGCATGGCCCCCAGCAGATTGGTCTTGCCGCTGCCGTTTGCGCCGTAAAGCACGGTGATGCCGGGGTGCAGATGCATATCCAGAGAGGGATAGTTGCGGAAGTTTTGAAGTTTGACCCTTGTAAAGTGCATGCCGTCCCTCTCCTTTCTTTGCGGAAATATCGGGGACAGTATAACACAAATCCTGCCGAAAGGGGAGAGAAAAAAGCGGGGATGGACAATTTATGCAAAATTTCACCACAGAAAACATCCTGCTGAAAAAACGCCGATGGACACGCCCGGGAACGTGTTCAAATTTGAGTGCCGCAAACCCAAGTAATATAAGGGTTTTCCCAAATTTTTTTCAAAATAATTTTATTTTGCTATTGCAATTTCGGGGCGTGTGTTGTATACTAGTGAAGCTGTCTGTTGAGGGATGAAGCGGTAAGTTGCCGCCATGGCCATGGCGGGTAATTATCGTGGACCAGCCCGATAATCGGGCGACGGACTTAAGGCATCGCGCTGGACAATGATCCGGCGGCTGGAAGAGAGGCTTCTCACGGCTGAACTTCCGGGCTTGAAGAGAAGGCGAGGGGTTGCCTCGCCTGATTGAAAGCGGCCGATGGACACACCCGGAGCGGTGTACTTGAGACGAAATCAAGGAGGAACGAAAATGGCCAACCAGAAAATCCGTATCAAGCTGAAGGCTTACGAGCACAACCTGATCGATCAGTCTTCCGAGCGGATCGTTGAGACCGCCAAGCGCACTGGCGCTAAGGTATCCGG
>JAZKYW010000322.1:0-7467 GCA_045612325.1 Candidatus Limiplasma sp.
CCGCTACCATGTGCTTCTGAAAGTTTTTGACCACCCCGATATCGCGCCGCTTTTGGCCCTGATGTCGGAAATGTGTGCGGTAAGCAACGAGACCTGCCGCATCTACTGTGAAGTAAATCCCGCTACCATGATGTAAGGAGACATGAACCATGGCCATCAGAAAGATCGTAGAAATCGGCGACGAGAAGCTGCGCAAGCAGTGTAAGCCCGTGGAGAAATTTGACCTGCGCCTGCGCCTGCTGCTCAAGGATATGGCGGATACCATGTACAAGGCCAACGGCGTAGGCCTTGCCGCGCCTCAGGTGGGCATCCTCAAGCGCATCGTGGTGGTGGATATCGGCGACGGCCTGATCGAAATGATCAACCCCGAGATCATCCACACCGAAGGCGAGCAGACCGGCCCCGAAGGCTGCCTCTCCGTGCCCGGCCGCAGCGGCGTGGTCACCCGTCCCAACATCGTGACCGTGCGTTTCCTCGACCGTAACGGCGAAGAGTACGAAGCCACTGCCGAGGGCTTCCTCGCCCGCGCCTTCTGCCACGAGCTGGACCATCTGGACGGCACCCTGTATGTGGACAAAATGGACCGCGAGATCTTCCCCGATGACCCCGAATACGGCGCGGACGCCGAAGATGAGGAGGATGAGGAATGAGAGTCGTCTTTATGGGCACGCCGGATTTTTCCGTGCCCACGCTGCAGGCGCTCATCGACAGCCCCTATGAAGTGGTGGGCGTTTTCACCCAGCCTGACCGTCCCAAGGGCCGCGGCGGCAAGGTGCAGATGAGTCCCGTCAAGGAGCTGGCGCTCAAGTATGATATCCCCGTATTCCAGCCGCTGAAGATGCGTCTGGACGGCCTGCAGCCCCTGAAGGACCTGGCCCCCGACATCTGCGTCACCGCAGCCTTCGGCCAGATTTTGTCTCAGGATGTGCTGGACGTGCCGCCCATGGGCACCGTAAACGTGCATGCCTCCCTGCTGCCCCGCCACCGCGGCGCTGCGCCCATCCAGTGGGCCATCCTCTGCGGCGATGATACGGCAGGCGTGACCACCATGTACTCTGACAAGGGCATCGACACGGGCGATATGCTGCTCAAGGCCGAGACCCCCATCACCGAGGACGATACCGCAGGCACGCTCAGCGACAAGCTGGCGCAGATGGGCGCAGACCTGCTCATCGAGACCCTGCGTCAAATCGAAGCCGGCACCTGTCCCCGCGAAAAGCAGGATGAAGCGCTGGCGACCTATGACCCCAAAATCGACAAGGAACTCGGCCTGCTTGACTGGAATGAGTGCACCGTAAAGTGCCTCAACCGCGTGCGCGCCATGTCTCCCTGGCCCTGCGCCTATGCGCAGCTGGCTGAAGGCGTGCTCAAGGTTTGGCGCGCCCGGCCCGCACAGGGCGTCCCCGGCGCCGTGCCCGGCGTCATCCTCAAGGCTGACCGCAAGCAGGGGCTCATCGTAGCCACCGGCGACGGCGCCATCGAACTTTGTGAAATTCAAGCCCCCAACGCCAAGCGCATGGATGCCAAGGCATTCCTGCTGGGCCACCCCATCGAAGACGGCAAACTGCTGAGTGAGGTACGCATATGACGGAAAAGCATACGGATAACAACAAGCCCGCCACCGAAAAGAAATCCTTTGGCGATAAGAAGAATTCTGGCGATAAGAAGCCCTTCGGCGCAAAGAAGAGCTTTGGTGATAAGAAGCCTTACGGCGAGAAGAAGAACTTCGGCGACAAGAAGCCCTTCGGTGATAAGAAGTCCTTTGGCGAAAAGAAGTCTTTCGGTGACAAGAAGGAATTCGGCGAAAAGAAGAACTTCGGTGATAAGAAGCCTTTCGGCGATAAGAAGAACTTTGGCGATAAGAAGTCCTTCAGTGAGAAGAAGCCTTTCGGCAAGAAGCCCTTTGGCGATAAAAAGCCCCTGGGCGACAAGAAGCCCGAAGGCGAGCGCGTATTCGGCCGCCTTGTCAAGGAAGGCCCCGTTGAGAGCACGGGTCTTTCCATGAACGCTCGCCGCGTAGCGCTGGACGTGCTGTGCGATGTGCACCAGAAGGGCGCTTTTGCCTCCCTTTCTCTGGATGAGCACCTGCGCAACGCCAAGCTGGCTCCCGCTGACCGCCGTCTGGTCACCAGCATCGTTTACGGCACGCTGGAAAACGAACTCAAGATCGATTACGCTCTGGACAAGCTGATGGATCATCCCACGCATCAGCCCAGCCAGCGCGATATCCTGCGCATGAGCGCTTACCAGATCCTCTTCCTTGACCGCGTGCCCGACAGCGCCGCCGTCAACGAGGCTGTCAAGCTGGTCAAGATCATGGGCATGGAAGCCGCCAGCGGCTTCATCAACGCCGTGCTTCGCAACCTGAGCCGCGGCAAGGAAGAGATCGAATGGCCCAAGAAGGAAGATGACCTTCGCACCTACCTCAGCATCATGGGCTCCTTCCCCATGTGGCTGGTGGACCGTCTCATCGCTGACTACGGCGAGGAAGAAGCCGAGCGCGTGATCCTGTACAAGGAGAAGGAGCATCCCATCGTCATCCGCCCCAACTTCAACAAGATCACCGATGCTCAGTTCGAGACCCTGCTTTCCAAGAAGGACTGGCGCGTGGAGCGCGGCCTTGCCCCCCACTCCTGGCTGGTGTACGGCGCTCAGGAGATCACCTTTGACAACGATTACAAGGCCGGTCTGTTCAGCATTCAGGGACAGTCCAGCATGCTGGCTGCCGAAGCCGTGCAGGTCAAGAACGGCATGAAGGTGCTGGACGCCTGCGCTGCCCCCGGCGGCAAATCCGCCTACCTGTGCGAAAAGATGGCTCTCACCGGCCGCGTATACAGCTGGGAGCTGCACGACAAGCGTGCCCTGCTTTTGGAAGGCGTAAAGCGCCGTCTGGGTCTGGACAACATGCGCATCACCGTGCGTGACGCCTCCGAATACCGCGAGGATTTTGATACCACGCTGGATGCCGTGCTGCTGGATGCCCCCTGCGCGGGTCTGGGCGTACTGGCTCAGAAGCCCGACGTCAAGCTGCGCCTGAAGGCCGAGGACATCCCCGCCATCGTTGAGACCCAGAAAAAGCTTCTCAACACCGTATGCCGCTATGTCAAGCGCGGCGGCACGCTGGTGTACTCCACCTGCTCCATCCTGCCCGAGGAAAACGCGCTGCAGATTCAGGAATTCCTCAAGGAGCATCCCGAGTACGAGCTCATGCCCCTGCCCGAAACCTTCCCCGAAGAACTGCGCAAGCTGCAAAAGCCCGACGGTCTGCAGCTGCTGGGCTGCCGTGACGGCGTTGAAGGCTTCTTCATCGCCCGCATGAAGAGAGTAAAGTAATGAAAAAGATTTTGTTGGATATGACGCAGGACGAGCTCAAGGCCTATCTCATCGGCCTTGGGCAGCCTGCCTTCCGCGCAAAGCAGGTATTCAGCTGGCTGCACAAGGGCGCAGAGTTTGCCGATATGCGCAATCTGCCCTCCGCGCTGCGCGACAGCCTTGCCGAGGAATGCTATGCCATGCCCACGCAGATTTACGATATCTTCCCTTCTCAGAAGGACGATACCGTCAAATTCCTCTTTGCCTGCCACGATGGCAACATCATCGAAGGCGTTCTGATGCACTACCACTACGGCTATTCGCTGTGCATCTCCACGCAGGTAGGCTGCAAAATGGGCTGCGCCTTCTGCGCCAGCACCCTTAACGGCTGCGTGCGCAGCCTGAGCGCCGGCGAACTTTTGTCCGAAGTGCTGCTTGCCAACCGCTATCTGGGCGATAAGGGCAAGGTGGGCCACATCGTGCTCATGGGCAGCGGCGAGCCGCTGGATAACTATGACAACGTTGTACGCTTCCTGCGCCTTGTCAATGACCCCGACGGTCTCAACATCGGCCTGCGCAATATTTCGCTGTCCACCTGCGGCCTTGTGCCCCGCATCGAAAAGCTGAAGGAGGAAAAGCTGCCCGTTACGCTCAGCATTTCTCTCCATGCGCCCAACGATACCATCCGCAAGCAAATCATGCCCGTAGCCAACACCTGGCCCATCAACGAGCTGATGCAGGCGGTGCGCAGCTATGTGGCCGATACCGGCCGCCGCGTGGTGTTTGAGTATGCCCTCATCGACAAGCTCAACTCCACCCCCGAGCATGCACGCGAGCTGGCAAAGCTCATCCGCGGGCTGCAGTGCCATGTCAACCTCATCCCCCTCAACCACGTGGAGGAAAGCCCGCTCATTCCCGCCAGCCCCAAGGCTGTGCAAACCTTCCTTGCCACTTTGGAAGCCGAACATATCTCCGCCACCGTGCGCCGTGAAATGGGCTCGGATATCGGCGGCGCATGCGGACAGCTTCGCCGCAGGCATCTGGAAGGCAAAGCCTGACACACCTACTACAAAAGGAGATGATCACTACCATGCGTGTATGCCAAAGGACTCATCAGGGTCTTGTGCGCTCCAGCAATCAGGACACCCTGCTTGTTGACCAGGGCATTTATGGCGTTGCCGATGGTATGGGCGGTCACAACGGCGGCGAAACAGCCAGCCGTGTCACCGCACAGGTCGTCAAAAATGCGCTGCAGGGCAAACAGCCCGATGAACGCGCCTTGCAAACGGCTGTGGATGCAGCCAACCGCCGTGTCTTTGACATGGCCCGTCACGACAGTTCCCTCAGCGGCATGGGCACCACGCTCACCTTCCTTTGCGAAGCGAAAGACAAAGTGATGCTGTGCCATGTGGGCGACAGCCGAGCCTATCTTTTGCGCGACGGTCAGCTTACGCAGGTCACCAGCGACCACAGCCTTGTTGCGGAACTTCTTGAAAAGAACATGATCAGCCCCGAGGCTGCGCGTACGCATCCCTACCGCAATGTCATCACCCGTGCCGTGGGCGTTGACCCCATCGTGGACGCCGATATCCTGCACCACGATACCAAGCCCGGCGACCTGTGGCTCATCTGCTCCGACGGCCTTACCAACATGGTATCCGATGATATCATCTGCACGGTGCTCACCGAATCCGAAGAGGAGGAGGCTTGCGACAAGCTGCTTGCACTTGCGCTTGAAAACGGCGGCACGGATAACATCACCTTTGTCCTGTGCAAAGTCACGGAGGTGGCTGAAGCATGATGAAGGGTATGATTTTTGCCGAGCGCTATAAGCTGGAGGAGTTCATCGGTCAGGGCGGCATGTCGCTGGTCTACCGCGCGGTGGATATCCGTACGGGCCACAGCGTGGCTGTCAAAATCCTCAAGAGCGAGTACAACAGCGACAAAGAGTTTCTGGAGCGTTTCCAGCGCGAGGCGCAGGCCGCAAGCCTGATGAGCCACCACAATCTCGTCAACCTGCTGGACGTGGGCGTAGAGGGCGAATACCGCTATCTGGTGCTGGAATACGTAAACGGCAACACGCTCAAGGATATCATCCGCCAGAAGGGCCGCATCAATTATCAGACGGCCATTCAGGTCACCATCCGCATTCTGAGCGCACTGCAGCATGCGCACGACAACGGCATCATCCACCGCGATATCAAGCCGCAAAACGTGCTCATCCATGCTGACGGTCACGTCAAGGTAGCCGACTTCGGCATTGCCCGCATGACGGGCGGCGCCACCATCGGCAAGGGCGATACGGTCGTCGGCTCGGTGCACTATTCATCGCCCGAGCAGGCTACGGGCAGCGTTGTGGAAGCCCCCAGCGACCTGTATTCCACCGGCGTTGTCATGTATGAAATGCTCACCGGCCGCGTACCCTTTGTGGCTGATACGCCCGTTGCCGTGGCTATGCAGCACATCAAGGATGCGCCGCCCCCCATCACCGATTTTGCGCCCGAAACGCCGCCTGCCGTTGTGGCGGTCGTTATGAAGGCCATGGAAAAGGACCCCGCCCGCCGTTTCAGCAGCGCGCGCGAAATGGCGGATGCACTGCTCAAGGCCAAGAGCGGTCAGCTTGACCCTGCCGCCATTCTTCCGCCCGAGCCTCAGCAGCCTGTCCAGCCGCCTGTGCAGAATCCTCCGCCCCGCGTGCAGGAGGTAAGCCCCTCCCGCCCCGCGCAGCCACGCCGAAACGGTCATACCGCGCGCCGCGCGCCTGTCAGAAAGCGCAGCCGCAGCAAGCTGGCAAGGCTGGCGGCAGGTCTGCTGCTGGCAGCAGCGGTACTGGGTCTGCTCACCTTCGGCGCGATTCAAATCTACCAGAAGGTGACCCAATCCGTATTTGCGCCCAACATTCTGGGCCTCACGTTAGAAGACGCTCAGCTGATGGCGCAGCGCGAGGGCCTGTCCTGGACGCAGACGGACATCTATCACGATTCCATCCCCGCAGGCACGGTCATTTCGCAGACGCCTGTGGAGGACACCCCCATGCAGAAGGGCGACAGCCTGCTGGCTACCGTAAGCCTCGGCCCTGCCAACAGCTCCATGCCTGACGTTGTGGGCCTGGATTACGGCGACGCCGCCAACCGCCTCACCGAGCGCGGCTTTGGCCGTGTGGTCGCCATGAAGGTGGTATCCACCTCTACTGTGGGCACCGTGCTTGAGCAAACGCCCAAGGCAGGCGACCCCTATACCCCCGGTCAATCCGTGGAGCTGACCATTTCCGGCGGCAGCACCATGGTGCCGGACGTGCTGGGCTACAGCCGCGAGGAGGCCATTGCCAAGCTGATGGAGAACAACCTCTCCGAAGCAAGCGCCATCTTTGTCAAAACCACCGACCCCGCCCAGATCGGTCAGGTGCTTGCGCAAACCCCCGCGGCAGGCACCATGATGGCCCTCGGCTCCCCGGTCACGCTGAGCATCGGCATCGAAAGCCAGCCCTATCAGGGTGAACTGCACTTTAACGTGCCCGCGTCCGACAGCGAGCATATCCTGCGCGTGATGCTGGTCATTGACGGTCAGGAAATGACCGAGTACGAAGGCACGCTGGCCGCCGGCGATGAGCGCGTGATGCCCATCCCCCTCAACGCCACCGTTGAAGGCGAAATGGAATGCGTCATTTATCTGGATGATGAACTGTACAGCACCGAAATTGTAACGCTGTACTGACGAAACAGGAGGAAACTTCTTTGAGTGAGACCTTCGCACCCGAAGGCGTGATCGTAAAGGGCGTAGGCGGCTTGTACTACGCCCGCGACCCCGAGGGCCAAGTACATGTGCTGCGCGCCAAGGGCAAATTCCGCAAGCAGCGCATCACCCCCATGGTAGGCGACCGCGTACGCTTCACCCCCGGCAGCGGCGACGAGCACGGCTGGGTGGATGATATCCTGCCCAGGCAGAGTGAGCTCATCCGTCCGCCGGTAGCCAACATCCGCCACATCGTGCTGGTGATCGCACCTCAGCCCGCGCCTGATTTTCTGCTCATTGATACGCTGATCGTGATGGCTGTCAAGCAGGGCATTCAGCCTGCCATGGTGGTCAACAAATGCGACCTTGATGACGGCCTGTTTGAGCAGGTGCAGCGCGATTACGCGCAGCTGAATATTCCCA
>JAZKYW010000323.1:0-9707 GCA_045612325.1 Candidatus Limiplasma sp.
CGAACTGCTTTTGAAAAAGCATTTTGAAGAAGCTCCGCGAATGGAGCCGCAGGACGCAGTCAAGCTCGCTTATCAAAGCGCGTTTGGCTGCGGCCATCTTTTGCCCGTCTTTGAACGCTGTGTGCAGATGATCCAAAACGAGATCGATGCCACGGAGGAAACCTTCACCGCGGTATGCACGCACATCGGAGGCGGTCTGTGCCGTCTGGACTTGACCTCGCCTGCCGTGCGCGAGATCGGCGCGGAGATGATCGCGCGTATGATGGTCATCAGCGACGAAGTCGTCCGTGCGCGTGAGGATAACGCCGGGCGCTTTGAGCGCATGCTTGCCATGATCGAAACGCTTGCCGTTCGCGGCGAAGCGCCTTTCACGGCGGAGGCTTTCGCGGCCTGGCTCGAGGAATACCGCGCACAGGGCTGCCCTGTGGTGAGCCACACGCCCGCCTACCGCGAGGCATATCACCCTGCCTACCGCGTGGTGCTGGGGGATTTTGCGCAGCTTGTGCAGGTGCTTCTGGAGCAGCCTGCGCTGGTAGCGGTGGACGGCCCCTGCGGCAGCGGCAAGTCTACCCTTGCGGGGCTGCTTGCCAAACTGTATGATACCAAGCCCATCCCGATGGATGATTTCTTCCTGCCGTTTGAGATGCGTACGCCCGAGCGTTTTGCACAGTCGGGCGGCAATGTGCACCATGAACGTTTTGCCGAGGAAGTGCTGAATACGATCAAACGCGGCAAAGCCGTCCGCTGGAACCGCTTTAACTGCTCCGACGGCACGCTTGCGCAGCGTGAACTGCCCGCAGCCGACATGGTGGTCATCGAAGGCAGCTACAGCCATCATCCCGCCCTGCGTGAAAAGCTCATCGCCCTGAACGCGCTGCTGGTGTATGTGGACGTGGACGAAGCCGAGCAGCTGCGCCGCATCGAAAAGCGCGACCCCGGCCTTAAGCAGATGTTTGAAACGCGCTGGATCCCTCTTGAAAAAAAGTATTTTGAGGCGTATGATATTCCTCAGACGGCAGATGTGATCATCACAAGCCGTCCTTGGGACGCGCATACGCTGTATCCCGAATAAAAGGAGGAACACCGCATGAAGCTGGTCGTGATCGACGGTCAGGGCGGCGGCGTGGGCAAAAGCCTGGTCGCAGCGCTCAAGGCGCGTATGCCCGAGCAGCCCGTCATTGCGCTTGGCACCAATGTGCAGGCCACATCCGCCATGCTGCGCGCAGGAGCGGATGCAGGCGCGACCGGTGAAAGCGCCATCCGCTACCAGTGCAAAAGCGCCGACGTGATCGTGGGCGTCACGGGTATCCTCCATGCCAATGCCATGATGGGCGAGATATCGCCCGGCATCGCGGCTGCCGTAAGCCTGAGCGAAGCGCAGAAGGTGCTTGTGCCGCTGGAACGCTGCGGGCTGAGCATCGCGGGCGTTGGCAAACAGCCCTTGGATGCGCTGATCAGGCAGGCGGCGGAGATCGCCGCGCAATACTGCCAACCATAATAGAAAGAAGGAACTGTCCCCATGAGCGAATGTACCCATAACTGCTCTACCTGCAGCGCCAACTGCTCCAGCCGTACGGAGAAGCAGAGCCTGCTGGCCAAGCCCCATGAACTGAGCCATATCAAAAAGATCATCGGCGTCTGCTCCGGCAAGGGCGGCGTCGGTAAATCCATGGTCACCAGCCTGCTGGCTGTGCTGGCCCAGCGTCAGGGCCTGAAGGTAGGTATTCTGGATGCCGATATCACCGGCCCCTCCATTCCCCGCGCCTTTGGTCTGAAGGAAAAGGCTGCCGGCACCGATCAGGGCATTTTCCCTGTTCGTTCCACCACCGGCATCGATGTGATGAGCCTCAACCTGCTGCTTGAAAACGATACCGACCCCGTTGTATGGCGCGGTCCCGTCATCGCAGGCGCTGTAGGCCAGTTCTGGACCGATGTTATCTGGGGCGATAAGGACATTCTGTTCATCGATATGCCTCCCGGAACCGGCGACGTTATGCTCACCGTGTGCCAGACCATCCCCGTGGATGCGCTGGTGCTGGTCACCACTCCTCAGGAACTGGTGGAGATGATTGTTGAGAAGGCCCTCAAGATGGCCAACCTCATGGAGATCCCCGTCATGGGCCTGGTGGAGAACATGTCCTACATCGCCTGCCCTGACTGCGACAAGCACATCGAAGTCTTCGGCAAGAGCCGTGTGGATGAGATCGCCGACCGCTACAACATCCCCCTCACCGCCAAGCTGCCCATCGACAGCAAGCTCACCGGCGGCGTGGACAAAGGCATGATCGAGCTGTTCAACGGCGACTGGCTGGATAAGCTCTCCGACGCCATCTACGAAATGCCCGCCAAGAAGGAATGCTGATATGATCGACCGAGTGCAAAAGACGGAGAAAGCCAAGGAGCTTTTCTTTGCCGGCTACAACTGTGCGCAGGCTGTGGCTGCTGCTTTCGCGCCCGAAATGGGCATGACCGAGCAGCAGGTAGCACGTCTGGCAGGCGGTTTGGGCGGCGGTCTGGGCGGTCTGCGCGTCACCTGCGGCGCGGTCAGCGCCATGTGCCTTGTCATGAGCTGGCTTCACGGCTATGACGACCCGGAGGATACCGAGGGCAAAAAGCACCTCTATGCCACCGAGCAGCGCATGGCTGCGCACTTTACCGACAAGCACCACACCATCATCTGCCGCACTCTGCTGGAAAGCATGGGCGTTGTGCCCAGCAATGAGCCCAGCCCCCGTACGCCCGAGTACTACCGCAAGCGTCATTGCGCCAAATATGTGGAGGAATGCGCAGGCATCCTCTGCGATGAACTGAACGAGCTGAACGGCTGATCCCTTTTTCCGCGGCTGCTTTTGCGGCCGCGGAAGGGATTTTTTTGTAAACGTAGTTTCCTTTCAACACCATATTTGCAAGGAGGTCATCCCATGAATCACCAGCGTATCATGATCCCTTCTGCCAACGGTACGGAAGTTCCCCTGGATGTGTACGTTCCCTATCCTTCCGCTCAGGTCGTGCCCAATCCCGTGCGTCCTGCCATTGTAATCTGTCCCGGCGGCGGCTATCAGTTCTGCAGCGAGCGCGAGGCGGAACCCATTGCCCTGCGCTTTCTGATGCACGGCTTTAACACCTTCGTCGTGTGGTACCGCGAAAAGAAGGGCGAGGAGCTCTTCCCCAAGCCCCAGCAGGACGCTGCGGCTGCTGTGGCTTATGTGCGCGCCCATGCTGAAGAATTCCACACCGACCCCGACCGCATTGCCATTCTGGGCTTCTCTGCCGGCGGCCATCTGGCCGGCAGCCTCGGCACCATGTGGCATCGCGCTGAGCTGTGGGAGCCCATGGGTCTTACCCCCGAGCAGGTCAAGCCCAACGCTATGGTGCTGTGCTACCCCGTCATTTCCGCCGGCAAGGACGCCCATCGCAGCAGCTTTGAGTACCTCTCCGGCTCCAAAGACATTGCCGACCACGAGCCCTACTCCCTTGAAAAACTGGTATCCGACAAGTGCCCGCCGACCTTCCTGTGGCACACCTTTACGGATGGTTCCGTGCCTGTGCAGAACAGCCTGCTTATGGCCAGTGCCCTTGCCGAGTGCAAGGTGCTTACCGAGATGCACATCTTCCCGCGCGGCGGTCACGGCATCGCCCTTGCCAGCCCTCTTACCGGCAAGAGCAGCATCGTCCCCGAAGCGCAGCAGTGGCCCGAGCTTTGCGCGCGCTTCCTGAACGCCGCCATGCCCGGGGCTCTGCCCCGGGACCCCGCTTAAGGACTAAAAGTCCTTAAGAATCCTGGGACTGAGCCGCTTTGCGGCTCAGGGGCGGGGTGCAGATAAATCAAATAAAAAGAAGACGCGCAGTATTCTGCTGCACGTCTTCTTTTTGCATGATTGAGGAAAAACGTTCCGCGCTCCCGCAGGGAGTGCGGTTAAGGGATTCTTAAGGGGCGAAGCCCCTTAAGCGGGATTTCAAAGGGCGGAGCCCTTTGGGGACATTGCTCAAATAGGAAGGGTGCTGTTGTAGGCGTAGGGAAGGTCGGTGTCGAGCAGGTGGCTCATGTCGGAGAGACACAGGCAGCGCGGGGTGATGAGACCCGAGGGATTTTTGGTGAACTGGATGGCGGTCACGCCTGTGTGGGTCATGGCGAAGGAGGACCATACAAGGTGCGGGGGAATGCCCAGCAGGTGGGTCAGCCACGTTACGCCAAAACCCGCGTGACAGAATACGGCGACGTGCTCATTGTTTTCGCGTTCTTCCTCATAGATGCCGTCCTGAATGCGGCGATAGCCAAAACGGCGGAGAAAGTCATCGGAGTGGCGGGCAACGCGGGCCATCACCTGCTTGCCTTCCACAAGGGACATGGCGGGCATAGCGTACCAATCGTTGTAATGGTCGCGGTTTTCGGGGCTGCGCAGGATATCCGCAGGCATATCGATGACAAAGGCGCGTCTGCCCGTTTCGGGAATGACAGGGGCAAACTCGGGCCATATCTCGCGCGTCCACGGTTCGATCTTGACAGGCAGACCCAAGGCATCCGCCGTAGGCTGCGCGGTCTCGCGCGCACGGCCGAGGGGGGAGGAGAAAATACGGTCAAGGCCGCTCTTCTCAAAACGCTTTACAAGCGCCTGCGCCTGTTTCCGGCCAAGCTCGGTGAGCGTATCGGGGCCGTAGATGGGTTCTCCGTGGCGAACGATGTAAAGGATCATACGGTTGCCTCCTTTGCATTGAGCGGATTCCATTTTCCGCGCAGGTGGTGGATGGTATACAGAACAAACAAAAGCAGATTGTGTGCGATCATGCAGCCCCATGCGGCTTCAAGCCCCATGTCCAGCATGGCGGTGCAGATGAACGTGCCCACGATGCGCACGCCCCACATGCCCGCAATGTTGAACACGAACGGCGTGACCGTGCGTCCCACGCCCAGCATCATGCCCTCGATGATGACGCTTACGCCGTAGAACGGCTCGCTCACGGCAACCATGCGCAAAACCAGCGCGCCCAGTAGGATGACGTCCGCGCTCCTGGAGAACAGCGCCATCATGTTGGGGGCAAAGGCGAAGAGCAATCCGCCCGATACGATCATCATGCCTACTTCCAAAGGCAGGATCATGCGGGCAAGGCTGCACATGCGCTGGTTATCCTTGGCGCCCAGCGCATTGCCCGCAAGCGTTGCCGCGGCTGTCTGCATGCCGTAGGCGGGGATGTAGAAGGCGGATTCGACCGTGTTGGCAATGGTGTGCGCCGCGGTGGAGATCTCGCCCAGCGCATTGATCATGGAAGCGAAAGCCACATAGCCCAGACTGGTTCCGAAGCGCTGCAGCATGTTGGGCAAAGCCACCTTGAGGCAGGGGCGCAGGATGGTGAGGTCGGGTTTGAGCCTGCGGCCTCTGGGGGAGATGACAGGGTGCCGCCAGAAAACGATGGCGATGATCACGCCGCCCAGCGTAAAGCCCACAGCGCTGGCGACCGCCGCGCCGAGCACGCCCCAGCCCGCGCCCGGCATGGTGAAGGAAAGGCCGAACAGGGTAAGCGTACGGGTGGGATAGATGAGCAGGAAGTTGAGGATGACGTTGACGATGTTGACCAGCACGCCTACGCGCATGGGCGTTTTGGTATCGTTTGCCGCGCGCAGCGCGGTGCCGAAAATGATGGTGGCGGTACGGGGCAGCATGGGCAGATAGAGGATGAAGAAGTACTGAGCGGTCAGGTCGCGGATGTTTTCATCCACCTGCATCCACACAGGCACCATGCGGCTCAGACCCGTGGTGAGCGCGGTAAAGAGAATGCCTGCAATCAATACCACCAGCACCGCCTGTGCTGCGATGTCTGCTGCCTTGTCCTTATCCTTTGCGCCGTATGCGCGGGCGATGAAGCTGAGAAAGCCTACGCCCAGTGCGCTGATGGAGCTGCCCACCAGCCAGCTGACAGTAGCGGTTGCGCCTACGGCAGCAGTGGCCTGCGTGCCCAGCGAGCCCACCATCATGGTATCGATGTACTGCACGGCGGTCTGCATCAGCTGTTCCAGCATCGTGGGCCATGCCAGCGTAAAGATGATGGGCAGCATGCTCCACTCGATGCGGAAGCGACGTTTGTTCTGCATGTTGAAAAACATCCTTATATTTTGATATTTGTACGATGATTCGGCAGAATTCAGTATAGCTTGTAAACGGGGCAAATGTCAACGCGCGGGGGCAAAAACAAACCCCCGCACGTTTGCCGTGCGGGGGGAGAAAAGTCAGATGCGCTCCAGATAGGCTTTGAAATTGAGACCGGCGATTTTTTCCACCAGCTCTTCGCCGAAGCCGCGGCGGCGCAGGCCGTTGATGAGGTTGGGGATATCGCCCGCGTTGCGAAGGCCCTCGGGCCATTCATCGATGCCGTCAAAATCGCTGCCGAAGCCGATATGGTTTTCGCCGCCGAGGTCGCACATGTGCGCCATGTGGTCAATGACGCGGTCAACGTTGGCAACGGAGTCATCGCTGAGGAACACATTGTAGAAGTTGACGCCCACAAAACCGCCTGCGCGGAAAAGCTGGCGCAGCTGGTCATCGGTCAGGTTGCGGCTGTGGCTGCACAGGGCGCGGGCGCAGCTGTGGGAGGCCATGGGCGGCACGGTTCCATCCAGCAGGTCATAGAAGCCCGCGATGTTGAGGTGGCTTACATCCACCGCCATGTGACGCTCGCGCATGCGCCTGACGATGGTCCATCCAAGGGGCGTGATGCCGCCCTCATCGCTTTCGCAGGCAGGGGTGCACAGGCCGTTGGGGGTATTCCACGTCAGGCCGCCGATGCGCGCGCCAAGGTCGGCAAGGCGGTCAACATTGTCGGGGTCGCCGCGGAAGGCTTCGCAGCCTTCGATGGTGAGCAGCATGTTGGCTTCGCCGGGCAGCGCCTGAGAAATCTCGGTCACCTGACGCCAGCCTTCCGTTTTGAGCTTTTCAAAGGCCTTGAGTTCGAGGTCAAGGATGGAAGGCTCCTGCTCCATGCCCTTGGGCGGGATGAACAGCGCCATCGCCTGCACACGCACGCCGTCATGCGCGGTCAGAAACTCCTTGGTCACGTCATAGGGCAAATCGGCGGGGCGCTTGTCCCACGCCAGATTCCACAGCGTATCCGCGTGGGTATCACAAATCAGCATAAATAGGTTGCTCCTTGCTTATTCCAGCTCGCTGTAATGCATGCTGGGGGTAAGAACATACACGATGCGCGTGATGCCGGGCACTTCCTTGCGGATGCGCTCGGCGGCGCGCTCCAGCAGGTCAAAGGGCATGCGGGCCGCATAAGCTCCGCCGCGGGAGGATTGCGTGGCGCGCAGGCATACCGCGTGGCTGCCGGGGAAGTCGGGGCTGTCGATGAGCGTGGCATAGTACTGCCACAGGCGGCGGTCGTAGCCGTCTGCGAGGATCTCCTCGGTGAAGCAGGCGTCTGCGGCGCGGAGGATCTGCAGGCGTTCCTCCGTCAGGCTGCCGAACACGCGCAGGGCAAGGCCGCTGGCGGGGAAGGGCTGACGGTCGGTGATGGAGGCGGGCAGGTCGAGCGCGGTGGCAAGGCGGCGGACTTCTTCCTTAAAAAGAGCACGCACGGGCTCGCACACGGTCACGTTTTCGGGCACGGAATGGTTGGATGCCGCGCCGCCGAAGAACACATCGTTGAAATTGGTGCCCGTGATAACGGTACGGATGCCGGGGTCATATGCCAGCTGCTTGATGAGCATCTGATTCATCAGCTGACCTGCGATGCGTTCCTTATCGCGCAGGCTGTCCACGCCGGAAAGCGCGCGCAGGAAGGAATCGTGCGCGTCCACATGCGCTACCACCAGCCCAAGGTGATCCATAAAGGTGTTGATCACGTTTTCGGGCTCGTTGCGGCGGAACATGCCTGTATCCACAAACACGCAAAGCAGGCGGTCGCCGACAGCCATGCTGGTCAGCTTGGCGCATACGGCGCTGTCCACACCGCCGGAAACGGCGCAGAGCACGCGGCCTTCGGGCGCGGCATTGCGGATGGCTTCCACAGCGCGCTCGATGATGGCTTCTTCGTTCCAATCCTCCTGCATGCCGCAGATGGAGGCGAAGTTGGCAAGCATCTGAGCGCCGTCGGGGTCGTTGCGCTCGATGGGGTACTGCATGGCGTACAGCGGCAGCAGATTGTGCTTAAAGCCGACCGTTTTGCCGCCGACGGAAGCGATGGGGGAAAGCACGTCCGATAGGGTGAATTCATCCGTAAGACCGAGCATGCGCTCACCCGAGGTGATCTCCGTAAAGAGCGGGTCGTTTTCGAGCGAGAGCGCGGCAAAACCGGGGTTATCCTCCATGGGGGAGGTGTTACCGCCGAAATGCACGCACAGCGCAGCCGCCGCTCCGCCCAGCGCCAGCACGGGCACATTCAGGTTGAGCAGCTCAAAATCCAGCCAGTTGAAAGGATCGTCTTTTTCGGCAGCGATGATCAGGCCTTTGGGATTCATGGCAGCCGCTTCGGCAGCGGGCGTGGAGCACGAAACGGGCAGACAGCAGAATTCGCGGTAGCGCAGCGTGCGGGCAATCAGCGCGGATTGCTGGTTGCTGCGGCAAAGAACGAGGATCGCATCCTGCATAAACAGGCCTCCTTACATTAAACAAAGAGGTCTCCCTCCGCGGTGCGTGCCGCGAAAAGGATAATAGGTAATCATTCTACGCTGCGCGCTTCATTCCCTTTATTTCAGCGGGTATTTTTGCCCCGCTGGCAGCAGGAAGAACGTTTTTTTACAAATGTGAGCGTCAAAATACGGCAAAACAAACGTAAAATCACAAAATACAGCTGCTGCATTTTCATTCAGGGGTTGTAGACTTTGGGGATTGTTGATATAATACAAGGTGGTATATGTTCGGTACCTCTATCATTTTTCAGACCAGACCACGCTGTGTACGCGCCGGTGCGCGCAGAAAGCAGCCAAAGATAAGGAGTGCAAACCTTTGAGCGATTACAACCGTGGCCCCATCGGCCCTAACGATCCGTACCGTTCCGAGAAAGCTGCACAGCCGGCACGTTCCGGCGCGAATTTTCTGACCGAGGAACCTGCCCAGCTTGGCGCACAGATGCAGCAGGGCGGCATGCCCCTGCCCGAAAATGCGGATTTTCTTGCCCAGAGCGACAACGCGCCCACCCGCGTAACGCCCCGCATCGTGCCCCAGAAGACCGAAGCCCGTCCCGCTCCCGCTGTTCAGCCCGAACAGGCCCAGCCCGAGCAGGCTCAGCCCGCTGAGGAAGCCGTGCCTCAGGTGCGCCGCCGCCGCAGCCGTGTAGCCGAGCGCGCCCAGCTGGAGCGTGCGCAGCAGCCCGAGCAGGCGCCCGCCGTTCAGCCTCAGGCTGATCCCTTCCGCGCAGGCGACAGTGAAGAACCCGCCCGTCAGCAGGCTCCCGCGCCCGTTTACCGCCAGATTCCCACGGATCAGACCGTGGTGCGTCCTGCCGTGGTGCGCCAGCCCGTGATGCAGCAGCCTCCCATGCAGCAGGCTCCCGTGCAGCAGCCCGTGATGCAGCAGCCTGTCAGACAGCCCGCTCCCGAGCAGGAAGCGCCCGTACGCCGTCCCGTACGTCCTGTTGCTGAGCAGCAGCCCGTATACGGCGAGGAGGAGAACGTACAGCCCGTTGTCAGAGCGCCCCGTGACGAGAACTATCGCCGCAAGCCCGCCTATCAGGAGCGCTACGACGATGACGATTATGATGACGACGACGATGAT
>JAZKYW010000324.1:0-2315 GCA_045612325.1 Candidatus Limiplasma sp.
TCACAGAACGACATGGCTACGATCCGACTTCGAGCTGCCGAAGCTGTATGTGGAAAAGGCGAACCCGCAGACCTCACAGCAGCTAACCATCGCTTTTGAAGGTGAAGAAGGTTTTTCTGATCTGCCGTTTAGCAAAACAAAAGGCTCCTGACTTGCAGGAGCCTTTTGTTTTACTCAGTTGATCCGGATGTCGCCGGATACGGTATTGAGCCTGACCGCGACAGGGGCGTCGGGAACGGAGCCAATATGGTTGCAGATCTCGCCCGAGACAGTTGAGGGGGTTACTGCGGCCTGGATGCCCGCAGGCAAAGAGAGGGTCACGTCGCCGCTGGCGGTGCTGCCGGTGATGGAATAGAGCTGGCTTCCGCAAAGATCGAGCTCTGCATCACCGCTGACGGTGCGAAAACTGATGCTCTGGGCTTCACCGTCCAGCGTGATATCTCCGCTTACGGAATGCGCATTCAGCGTTCTGCATTGTTTGCTCCAGTCGATATCGCCACTTGTACTGTTCAGTTTGACGCTGCCGTTGATGATGCAATCGTCGGCTTCGATATCGCCGCTGGTGGAAGACAGCTGCATATCATGCGCTTTTGCGCCGCTCACCCTGATGTCTCCGCTGGCAGAGATCACGCGCAGCTTGTCATTGATGGCTGCAGAGATCACTTCGACGTCGCCGCTGGCTGTGCCAATGTACAGCCGCGCCAATTTCATTGGTTCCACGGTCACATTGCCGCTTGCGGTGCCGATGCGCAGCTCAGGACAGAGCGAGGCAGGAATGGCCAGCGTAACTTCGGCGCTGCCAACGTAATCAGTAAAGCGTCGTGCGATCTTTCCAAACATACGGCCAATGCTTGAAAGATCAAAGCCTTTTTCCAGAGAGAATCTCCATTCTTCAGGCTCGTTTTCCTGCTTCTCTTTCAGGGCAATGGTCAGTACCCCGTTCTCAAGACCTGTTATGAGCATAAGTTCCGGGTTGGAGCATTCCACGTGCAGAAGATGATCCTGTGAAAGGCAGACGATCGCTTCCGCGCGTGCCAGGTGCTCCATGCGTATCTCACGAATGGAGGATCCGGCAGGATCACAGCTCCAGGCAGGGGCGCCCTCTTGTGCTGCGTCCGGTATGCTTTCTGCTTCGGGGCTGTTGGGCGCACCGGCAGGTCCATCTTCTTTGCGGGGATAATCCGCAAGCATCTCCTCCATGCCGTTCAGGCTTTCGATTACGGCGGCAATGGCGTCATCCTCGCTCATACCCGCTTCCAGAAGGTCCTGATAACGCTCCGTGCAGTTGCGCAGCACTTCTTCACGGATGGCGCGGGTCTCCTCGGTTTCCTGCAGGTCTTCAAAAAGCAGGCCGACGATTTTTTCGATGGTGGCGTTCATTCAGGCATCCTCCTTTAACAGGCTGTCCATAACGGTTTTGGTTTCCTGCCATGCGGCGCAGTCCTGAAGCAGCTTTTCGCAGCCTGCGTCGGTAATGGCATAGTAGCGGCGGCGCGCGCCGGTGGTTTCATCGCCCCAGTAGGAGCGGATGAGCCCTGCGCCCTCCAAACGGCGGAATGCGGTGTAAAGTGTGGCTTCCTTCATTTCAAGGGCGCCTCCGCTGAGCGCGGCGATCTCCTTGCTGATGCGGTAGCCGTAGCTGTCGCCCGTTTGCAGGCGGCGCAGGATGATGGTATCGGTATAGCCTCTCAAGAGGTCTGCAGATATTGACATGACGGGGGTCACCTCCTGCTTTGATTGTATGATGATATACCTCGCCTGTCAAGGTATAAAATGATGAGAATTTCATGAAAAAAACAGCCTCAAACCGCCGCTCAGAGGGCGAAACCAAAAAAGCCGTTGACAATCAAGTGTAAAAACGTTACAATAAACCATGTCTGGTATTAGGTCTGTCCATGCGGACGTGCGGGTGTAGCTCAATGGCAGAGCTCCAGCTTCCCAAGCTGGCCACGTGGGTTCGATTCCCATCACCCGCTCCAACCGCATGAACCCAAACCCTGCCGGATCAAAAAAATCCAATATAACTCAGGAGGTTGATTCCAATGGCTAAGGCAAAGTTTGAACGTAACAAGCCGCACGTTAACATCGGTACCATCGGTCACGTTGACCACGGCAAGACCACTCTGACCGCTGCTATCACCATGACTCTGTCTACTCTGGGCAACGCTGCTGCCATGAAGTACGACGAGATCGACAAGGCCCCCGAAGAGAAGGCCCGTGGCATCACAATTAACACCGCTCACGTTGAGTACGAGACCGAAGGCCGTCACTACGCTCACGTTGACTGCCCCGGCCACGCCGACTACGTTAAGAAC
>JAZKYW010000325.1:0-6779 GCA_045612325.1 Candidatus Limiplasma sp.
CAGCTGCTTTTCGCGCCTGCACAGGCTGCGCTTCGGCATAGGCGGAAATGGCAAAGGGATTGGGGGCTTCGGCGTCGGCAATGGGCGCTTCGGGCATTGACGGCTGCTCGCATCGTACTTCTCTTGGCTTGGCGGGCGGCCTGGGCTGCTCGGCCTTTTGGGGGCGGGGATGGAAATAAACAAGCAGCAATCCGCCGGCAAGCGTTACGACCAGACCGAGCACCACCATCCGCCAGCCCTGCTCAAGCGCAAAGGTCATGAAACGGTTGATGGCGTTGACAGCGGCATTTTCGGATGGCTCTGCAAAAGAAGCAAGCACCAGCTGCACCTGCCGGTTTTCAATGGCAGGCAGCACGGCGGCAATCAAGCCTGCAAAGGTAAGCGCGCAGCCGCAGCCAAACAAAAGCCCGCTGATGAATCTGCGGAATTTCATGGGTCGAAGCATCCTTCCGTTGGTAGTTATCGGGTATCATTTCGGTATCCTCCGCGGCTTTTCCTTCCAAAACGGCAGGAAAACGCTTGCGCTTTGCAGAAATTTGACAGGTAACGACCACACCGTTTTTGGCAGGAGGAGACCGTTTTGGAATACAGGCTGACTTATCATGTGGACATGGTTTTTTGCATCGACGCCACGGGCAGCATGCGCCATGTCATCGATTTTGTAAAGCAGAATGCGCTGAATCTGTATCATGACATCTCCTCGGAAATGGCAAAGAAGCACAAGACCGTTGACAGGATGCGCGTACGCGTGATAGCATTCCGCGATTATATGGCGGATGGCGAAAACGCCATGCTCAGCAGCGAGTTTTTTGAGCTGCCTTCGCAGGCTGATTTGTTTTACGAATGCGTCAACGGCATTGAAGCCAAGGGCGGCGGTGATATTCCCGAGGACGGTCTGGAAGCGCTGGGCTTTGCCATCCGCAGCGACTGGACGCGCGAAGGTGTGAAAAAGCGTCACATCATCGTTATGTGGTCGGACGCCCCCACGCATGAGCTTGGCTATGCCCGCAGCGCACCGTGGTATCCCGAAGGCATGGCCGCCGATTTTGATGAGCTGTCCCTCTGGTGGGAGGATGAACAGCTGGGCGGCGGCATGGACGAAAGCGCCAAGCGCCTGCTGCTATTTGCGCCTGACGCCCCCGCGTGGAGCCGCATCTCCAGCGAGTGGGGTCAGGTCATCCATGTGCAGACGGTGAGCGAAGGTCTGGAGGAAGTGGAATACCGTCAGGTGCTGGACGCCGTTTGCAACACCATTTGAGATTGGAAAGGAAAGAAGCATCTTTGCAAAATCCGCTGCGCATTTGTTACGCCGCTGTGCCCGATATGGGAGAGGACAGCTATGCCCTGTGCTGTGATGAACAGGGCCTCTTTTTGTGCGTAACGGACGGCTGCGGCGGCTTGGGCAGCAAGCGTTATGAGGCGCTTGACGGGCGCACGGGCGCATACATCGCCGCCCGCCTGGCTGCGCAGACCTTTGCCGCATGGGCGCAGGAGCGCCGCCCTGCGCCGAAAACCGCGCAGGAAGCCCAAATGCTGTGCCGCGATGTGGAACAGCTGCTTTTTGAAACGCTCAAAGATTTTGCCGATGAGCACCTGCGTCACGAAAAAAGCCGCATCATGGGCAGTATGCAAAAAACGCTTCCCACCACGCTATGCGCATTCACGGCTTATCAGAATGAACTTTGCTTCTGGTGGGCAGGCGACAGCCGCGGCTATGTATTGGATGAAGACGGACTTAAACAATATACGCGCGACCATCTCCGCACCGAAGCGGATGCCTTTGAGACCCTCTACCGCGATGCGCCGCTGAGCAATCTGATTTGCGCTGACCGCTTGGGCAAAATCGAATGCCGAAGGTTTGAGCAAACCAAACCCGCTGCCGTCATGGTGGCAACGGATGGCGTATATTCCGCGCTGCCCTCGCCGATGGAGACGGAGATGCTTTTCTTGGACAGCCTTCGCACCGCCTCTTCCTATGACGGATGGGAAAAACGCCTGCAGCGAAAGCTTCGCCTCAATGCGCAGGATGATGCTGCGCTGCTTGTGATCCCCATGAATGCCGATGGTTTTGAACAGCTCAAACAGGCGCTTCTGCCCCGCAGAGAGAAGCTGCAAAAGAATATCATCACCCCGATGAGAAGGCACAGGGGCGACATGACCTACGCAAGAGAAAAATGGCTTGCCTACAAGCCCGCCTATGACAGGACGGAGGAAAGCAATGAGTGATGTGATCGCGGGATACCGCTGCCTCGGCGCCATGAGCACCACCGGCAGCGGCAGCGCACGCTGGTGTTTTGCGTCGCGCGGCATGGAGCGTTACTTTCTCAAGGAATTCCTGTCGCCTGTTTATCCTGCGGATGCCGAAAGTGCGCTTGGACAAAAGCAGCTGGAACGCTGCCTCAAGTTTGAAACCCGAAAGCAGCGTTTGTATTCCGCTGCTTCCTGCGTCATCGGCGATACGCTGATGCCCGTGATCGATTTTTTCAGAGAAAACGGGCGCTATTATGCCGTGACGGAAGTCGTGCCCGCAGGCTACATGCCCGCTTCGCAGGCGGCTCATCTGAACGATGAAATGAAACAGCGCCTGCTTTATCAGGCGGCGCTGTGCCTGCAAAGGCTGCACATGCAGGGCATCGTGCATGCCGACCTGAAACCCGAGCATCTGCTGTACTGCATCAAGGGGGACGAAGTCAGCGTAAAGCTGATCGATCTGGACAGCGGATTTCTTGTGTGGGATCTGCCCATGCAGGAAAAAGAAATCGAAGGCGACCCGGCCTATCTTGCGCCTGAGGCGTTTTTGAAAATGGTGGGCGCAGAGGCCGACATGGGCTGTGCGGTGGATACCTTTGCTTTCGGCGCGCTCATCCATGCCGTCTGGACGGGCCGCCTGCCCGCTTTTGACGAGGAGAGATATCATTATCTGTACGAGGCTGCGCTGGACGGGGGAGAGATCATTTTGGAACTCCCCGAAGAAATAGAGCCTGTCGTGCGCCGTATGCTGGCTGCCGATGCGGATGTGCGTCCTTCGGATGCGGAAATCACCGCGCTTTTTACGCCCAAAGACGCTGCGACGCCCAAAACGTACGTACCCAACGGCCTCAAAAAGCTGATGAAAGCATAAAATGTGTCTGTATCGATAATAGTCAATATTTGTCGGCAGGAATTTGCCGCTGAATGTTGAAATTGTAACATTTAGGGGCACTCTGTGTGTTCCAAGAACGTACATGTTCACTTATCAAAAGCAGGAAGGATAGAATGATATGCTGCGATTGATCGGTTTTTACGATTATACGGTTTGGCTTACTTATCTTAGTTTGATCTCCTCTGTGTTTGGCATGACGCAGGCCATCCACGGCGATTACAAGACTGCTATTTTCTGTCTTGCGTTTTCGGGCATTTGTGACGCTTTCGACGGCCGTGTAGCCCGCACCAAGAAGAACCGCACGGAGGATGAAAGAGAGTTCGGCATTCAGCTGGATTCCCTCAGCGACGTCATTTGTTTTGGCGTATTCCCCGCAATGATCTGCTACCTGCTGGGCATGCGCGGTACGCTGGGCCTGTTCATTGTTTTCTTCTATTGCCTGTGCGCGCTCATTCGCCTCGCATTTTTCAATGTTCTTGAGGCGAAACGCCAAAAGGAAGAAGGCGGCGGCAACAAAACCTACCGCGGTCTGCCTGTTACTTCCATCTCCTTCGTGCTTCCGCTGGCATTCTGGCTGCAGTTCCTGATCCCCGACAAGGCTTTCCTGATCATGCTGCATGTGCTGATGGTGCTGGTAGGCTTCCTGTTTGTGCTGGATTTCCCCCTGCGCAAGCCCAACCTCAAGACCCTGCTGATTTTGATCGCTGTGGTTTCCATCACGGTAGGCATCATTTGCGGCTACACCAAGTACAAGCTACCTGACCATGGCGATAAGACCAACCCCATCACGGAAGAGATTTTTGGAGAAATGTATGAAACAGAAAATCCGTAACGGAGAATTGATTGAGCGAGCAGACGGTCAGGACCGTCTGCTCGGTCTTCTCTATGGCAATCCTTTTGGCAGAATGCTTCTGAAACCCCTCACCGCGCCGTTCATTTCCAAGGTTGCGGGCGCGTTTTTGTCCACCAAACTCAGCTGCGTACTGATCAAGCCCTTTATCCGTTCCAACAATATCGACATGACGCAGTTTGAGCAAGGTCCCTTTGCCAGCTACAACGAGTTTTTCGCCCGCAAGATCCGCCCCGGCGCACGCGTGGTGGATATGCAGCCCGATCATCTGATCAGCCCTGCTGACAGCAAGCTGACCGTGCTGACCATTGGGGAGGATACGCGCTTTACCCTCAAGCATACGGAGTACAGCGTGGCTTCCCTTTTGAAAAATGACGACCTCGCAGAGGCGTACCGCGGCGGCTATGCCATGATCTTCCGTCTGACGGTGGATGATTATCACCGCTACTGCTACATGGATGACGCCGAAAAGGAAGAGCAGGTTGCCATCCCCGGCGCGCTGCATACGGTAAATCCCATCGCCAACGATTATTTCCCCATCTATAAGGAAAACGCCAGAGAGTACACCGTTCTGCATACGCGTTCCTTCGGGGATGTGGTGATGATGGAAGTGGGTGCGCTGATGGTTGGCAAAATCGTAAACCATCACGGCAAGGCCAGCGTGACCCGCGGTCAGGAGAAAGGCTACTTCCAGTTTGGCGGCTCCACGGTGGTGCTGCTGGTAAAGGCAGGACAGGCCAAGGTGGATGATGACATCCTTGAAAACTCCGCGCAGGGCATTGAAACGGTCGTGCGCATGGGCGAAAAAATCGGTGCGGCCTGTGAATGACGCAAAAGCAAAGGACAAGGTTTTTGAAAACCTTGTCCTTTTTTGATGCTGTTTTTGAAATTACTTCAGGTATTCCAGCAGCAGGGCCTTGGCAGCTTCCACATCGCGCAGGTCGATGACTTCGCATGCGCTGTGCACATAGCGGCAGGGGATGCTTATGGTACCTGCGATGACGCCGCCGCGGGTAAGCTGCATGGCGCCTGCGTCGGTGCCGCCGTAGGGCAGTACTTCGCGCTGGGTCTTAACGCCTGCGCGTTCGCCGGCTGCCAGCAGTTCGTTCACCAGCATGGGGTTGGAGATGCTGCCGCGGTCCATGATTTTGACAGCGGCACCTTCGCCCAGCTTAACGGAGGGCAGGTTGGTCTCGGGAGTGTCGCCGTGGCCCGTTACATCCAGCGCGATGCCGATGTCGGGTTCTACGGTGTAGGCAGCGGTCTTGGCGCCGCGGCAGCCAACTTCCTCCTGGGCGGAGAAAACGGCGATCACGGTATCCTTGGTTTCGCCCAGCTCCTGCATTACGGCAACCAGCAGCGCGCAGGCGATGCGGTCGTCCATGGCGGGAGCGGATACGCGGTACTGGCCCAGACGGAAGCAATCAGGCGCATAAACAGCGATATCGCCGAGGTTGATCATGGAGAGGGCTTCGGCTTCATCCGCCGCGCCGATGTCGATGAACATATGCTTCATCGCGGGAACAGTGCCTTCGGGCACGGGCTGCTGAACGATGACGCCCTGCACGCCGTTGGCAAAGCAGACGTGACGGGTGCGGCTGACGGCGATGTTGATGCCGCCTACGGGCACAACGCGCAGGAAACCTTCTTTTTCAACAGCGGCAACGATGAAGCCGATGTGGTCCATGTGGGCGGAGAGCATGATGCGCTTGCCGTTGGGGTCGGTGCCCTTCTTTTCGCAGATGAGGTTGCCCAAAGCGTCGCGGCGGATGGAATCCACCTTGTCCTTCAGAAGGCCTTCGATCAAATCGGCTACTTTGGCTTCGCGGCCGGCAGCGCCGTATACATTGGTGAGTTGCTGAATCAGTTCAAACATATGCATTTACCTCATTTCTCAAGGAAAGCCTTGACCAGCTCATACTGGGCGTCCACATCGCGCAGGTCGCATACGGTGGACGGGCTGTGGATGTAGCGGCAGGGAACGCTGAGCACGCAGGTGCGTGCGCCTGTACGGGCGCGCTGCATGGGGCCGGAGTCGTTGCCGCCCGCGACCGCCATTTTCACATGATGGGGGATGCCGGCGGCTTTGGCGGTTTCAAGCATCTCGCGGAACATTTCGGGCTGGGCGATGGTGGCGTGGTCCATAAAGCTGACGGCAACGCCCTTGCCAAGCACGCATACCTGATTGCATTCGGGAATATCGCCCACATCGTTGGCGGAGGTGCCTTCCAGCGCGATGCCGATGTCGGGATTGATGCGGAAAGCAGCCGCTTCGGAACCGCGGCAGCCGATTTCTTCCTGTGCGGTGAAAACAAAATCGGTGTCGCCGCTTACGTCGCAATCCAGCAGGCGCAGCATGTTGTAGCAGGCAACGCGGTCATCCAGCGCCTTGACCAGCACCTTGTGATCGCCGAATTCCACATAGGGGGTATCAAATACGATGGGGGTGCCCAGCGGGGCTTTCGCCTCAGCTTCGGCCCTGTCCTTCGCGCCGATGTCCACATACAGCTGGCTTACGGGCAGCACATGCTTGCGGTCTTCCTCGGTCTGCTGGTGGATGGCCATTGCGCCGATCACGCCGTTGAGCTGCTTTTCGCCATAGCCCACCTTGACGCGCTTGGAAACCAGCACGCGGGGGTCGATGCCGCCGATGGCGGCTACCTTGAGCAGGCCGTCCTCGGTGGCGGAAAGCACCATCAGGCCCACTTCGTCCATATGCGCGGCGACCATGACATGGGGCGCGCCTTCCACGCGGCCTGCCTTGTGGGCAATGACGTTGCCCGCGCG
>JAZKYW010000326.1:0-2207 GCA_045612325.1 Candidatus Limiplasma sp.
GCTCCTGCTGGAGCTGTTCGATGAGGTCGGCGGCTACCTCACACACAGCCGATGTGCCGCTGCCGGCATAAATGCTGGCCTCAAATCTCAGCGCTGCTACGATCTCCTCAATCCTGTCCATCCTGCTCCTCCTTCCACCTCTTCACGATCTCGACGGCACGGCGGGGCGATGTAACTAAGCCAAACGGGCAATCATCACCGTCTAACGCACAGCCTTCGCAGTCGCCTCTTCCGTCGCACATATCCACGCACGTTTTCAAAAACTCCACCGCCGTCATCTCCTGCACCCGCTCCGCCAGCGCGTTGATGATCTCCAGATGCTTATGGTACTGCTTCTTCTCGCTCTGCGCGGCGTACACGATCTCCGTGTTAACTGCATCCCTCTGCATGTCCAGCCATGCGAGGATGTCCTTGGTCGTGATGTCAGACATTGCGCTGCTCCCTCCTCATCTCGCACAGAAACGCCACATTGCAGGCGATATGCGACAGGTGCGGCAAACCGCTCTCCGCATCAACGCCGTGCGGGTCATCCATGTACGCCAGCGTGTGCCGCAGCAGCGCATCGATGTATCGCTGTTCTTCTACGTTTTTCCAGTTCTTCGCAGAGCCGTACTTGTTCGTGCCGTACTCACGGACAGCGGCGATATCGCGGATGATCTGAGTGGGGACAAGAGAGATGCGGGGCTTGCCGGTGTCGGCCTTGGCGACATTGGCAGCAACCGTATCGCCGGTTTCCGACTTGGTGTCGGCTTCAAGGTCGCTTTCAAGAAAAACTAAGAGGGTATCACGAAACCCAGTGGGCAAGTTCAGCGTATAAGCGAACGGTTCACCACGGCGCGTACTGTCAGGGCTCTTAGCAGTGTTATTGAGCACTTCCGCTCTTTGGCCGATAAGATGCTTAAACAGGCTATTATATAACGTGTGAGGCGTTGCAATGACGACTACGCGGTCGCCGACATTAAACTTGGGTTGTCTTTCCATGCGGGATCCCTCCTTAATCACCTCTGTACCAGCAATGCGGGTTGTCGCTCGGCTCAATGCATTGCAAGCTGTCCAGCGTTTTGCGCAGTTCGCACTGCTTGGCTTCCTGACCGACGAGACCACAAAACATGCATTTGCTGTCCCAAGCCGCGCGGGCTAAGTTTTCCAACGCCTTATCGCTGCAGAACTTCCATCCGTCTTCGTATTTCTCGCTGACCTTTCGTACAGTTACCGCCAGTTGCATGTTCTGCGCACGGCGGGTGAAGGTCTCAAAGCCTTCGTCGGTGAGCTGCTTTACGTAGTCCTCGTACAAGGATTTGCACGCCCACTTTGCCAGCCCGATGCGGGCATTGGCGCGGAGGATATGGGCATTGCGCTTTGCCATCACACCCTTGGCCATGTCCATCCATTGCGAGATCCCATGCATGCCGTAAACGATTTGACTCTCGTAGGTCGTCATGGGGCGCTGCATGTCATTACCGAGTGAGCGCCGCTTTTCGTGAGCGACAACGTCCATGCACTGCTTATAAGTCGGCATTTCCGATCACATCCTTATCTTTGTTCAGGTCGTCAGGGATGGAGATGGGGGACAGGCTTTGGAAGGCCGTGACGGCATCGCGCAGGCGGTCAAAGTAGTCCTTCTTCCCCTTGGGTGTGGTGTAGCCCGGGTCGCGCGTACAGTAATGGAGATGGAGTAGCCTTGCGTGGGCTACCGGGAGGCAGCACACGGCGCGCACTACCTCCCAGTAAAAGACTTCCAGTGACGCCACCTCCTGCGTCAGCGCATCGATCTCCGCCTGATACTCCATCCGCTTGTCCGCAACACGGGCGGTGGGGTCGCCGGTGCCGGAACCATGCGGAAGATAGGCAAAGCCGGGCTCATCGACCGGGTTCCCGAAGCGATCCGTTCCTGCGACGGTAATGTTTACGGCAGCGGAGCCGGACAGCTCGGGCAAGGTCTCCAGCTTCTGTACGAGCACTCCTTTGCGGCGGCAAGCGGCCTTGATGCGGTAATCCGCTTCCTTCCAGGCGATCAATACCGCCTTGGCTTCGCTGCGCGTCATCATTTAGCCGTCAACCTCCTCAATGGTCACCTCGATGCGTGGGTTCTTGCTGTCCACGGAAAACGTGTCTGTGAATCCTTCAATGTACGCCCAGCCGTCGCCTAGCAGGAGCCCCATATCAACAAAGGCATCCTGCACGAACTTGTGGGCAAAGGCGATGTT
>JAZKYW010000327.1:0-1742 GCA_045612325.1 Candidatus Limiplasma sp.
TGGATTTGACGTTGAGAATGAGTTCGTCGCGTGTCGCAGCAGTTTTCGCGGCGGAAAGGAAGCGGTGTTCCAGACCCTCTTCCATGCCGGATATTTCGGTAAGCGCCTGTGGATCCATGGTGCGCAGGCGATAGAGCAGCGCCTGAGTAAGCGCTTCCTCTTCGTGTACGTCGCCGCGTGCTTGCGCTCCCGCAAGCAGATCCGGGCAGGGCACGGCGTCCAGTGCGGCGGTCAGTTCGCCGCGGCTGATTGCCGCGCGGATAGCTGTTGCGCTGCAGAGCGCGCCCAGTTCACCGTCGTGATAGCCGGAGCCTTCGCGCACGACGGGTACAGGCGTGATGCCATTGCCCAGCGCGCGCAGATATTCGACAGCCAGAGAGGCGTTGGGCTGGGAGATCAGCGCCTCCAGATCGGGGACGCCGCTTTCCTGCTGGGCAGCCAGTGCGCGAGCGCGCGGATAAGGCAGGCCACGGCTCAGTCCCTCGCGCAGCGCTTCTTTAAAGGAAGAAGATTCCTCGGAGAAGATCTGCGCAGCGGTTTTGAGCGCGGGCAGCGCGCTTTCTTCACAGCCAAAGGACAGGTGCGTCAAAACGCCGAGCCCAGCAAGCAGGGAGACGCCGCCGGCAGCGAATTCCGGGGCGGGCGCGCAGGCAAAGCGCGCGGGCAGCTCCACAACCAGATCCGCACCGCAGGAGAGCGCCATTTTTGCCCGGGTCCACTTGTCATGCCGGGCCGGCAGACCGCGCTGGGTGAACGATCCGCTCATCGCGCACACGACGTAATCTGCACCGCTGAGCGCACGTGCGCGCTCAAGATGCAGCGCATGGCCCTTGTGGAAGGGGTTGTATTCGCATATTACGCCGCAAACGTGCATAAGCTTCTCCTTTATATACCCAAAGTGTTCTTTATATGGATGATTTGCCGTGAAAATCCCTTTTCAAAACGTCAAAAATGATGTATAATCATTTTGTGTCTTTATGCAGAAAAGGGGGGCAGTATGCCTTCCGGTCTATTATAGCACGAAGATGCAGATTTACAAACGTCTAAACGATAATACAAGGAATAACATGCCGGCAGGCACGGCGGTGCTTTTCGGTATGTCCAAATATTCTGCCACATCCCAATGAAAATGGAGGTTGATTCCCATGAAGATTCTGGTTATCAACGCTGGTTCCTCTTCTCTGAAGTTCCAGCTGATCGACATGGACGACGAGTCCGTGAAGGCGAAGGGCCTGGTCGAGCGTATTGGCATCGAGGGCACCCACTTCAAGCAGACTGTCACCGAAGGCAACAAGGTGATCGAGTTCACCCGCAACATGGCTGACCACACCGAAGCCATCGCTGCTGTTCTCGAGGCGCTCACCGATAAGGAGAACGGTGCGATCGCGTCTCTGGACGAGATCGGCGCTTGCGGCCATCGCGTGCTCCATGGCGGCGAGACCTTCAAGGCTTCCGCTCTGATCACCGAGGAGAGCATGAAGGCCATCGAAGAGCTCGTTCCCCTCGGACCGCTGCATCAGCCGCCGAACATCGCCGGCATCAAGGCCTGCCAGGCGGTTATGCCGGGCAAGCCGAACGTCGCCGTGTTCGATACCGCTTTCCACCAGACCATGCCGCCCAAGGCGTTCCTCTACGCTGTGCCATATGAGTACTACACCAACCTGAAGGTTCGCCGCTACGGCTTCCACGGCACCTCCCATCGCTTCATTGCTGGCGAAACCCCGAAGTTCCTGGGCAAGGAT
>JAZKYW010000328.1:0-10668 GCA_045612325.1 Candidatus Limiplasma sp.
CCGGCCTTTTCAGGCCGGGGGCTTGGTTTGTATTTGGATAACTTAGTGCTCCAGCTTGTACTGGGCGGTCAGCAGAGAACGGATCTCCATGACCTTGGTCAGGTTGCCGTGGATCTTGACCTGGCCGATCATGTAGAGCTGGTCGAAGCTGACGTTGCCCTGTACCATATCCATCAGGTTGTCGAAGGTGGCGGATACGAAAGCATCGGCGTCACGCATGCTGCGGGGATAGATATGAGCGCCGTCACCGTCATAGATGATGCTCAGCACACCGCGGGCGCGGCCGGTCATGGTGATCTCAACAGAGCGGAAGTAATCGGAGCCCTGATGGAAGAAGCCATGCTTGAAGGCATCGTACTCGGCGGCACGCTGACGGTAGGCGTCAGCCAGCATCTGGAAGGCCTCGTTGTAGGGCAGCACGTCGCCGGGCTGCTCGTCGATGATCTCGGAGTACATGCGCAGGTAGCGCTGAGCGCTCTTGTCCCAGGAGAAGTCCTTTTCCATGCAGCGGCGGCGGATGGTGTTAAAGACTTCCTTGTTGGCAAAGTAGATCTTGAGCGCCTGGTTGATGGCCAGCCACAGTTCGCGGGACTGATAGGGAGAGAAGGAGAAGCCGTCGCCCAGACCGTCGAAGGAGCGGTACTGACGTACGGAGTCCTTCAGACCGCCGGTCTCGTGAACGATCGGCACGGTGCCGTAGCGCATGGCCATCATCTGGCTCAGGCCGCAGGGCTCAAAGCGGGAGGGCATGAGGTAGAAATCGGCGCCGGCAAATACCTGAGCAGCAGTGTACTCGTTGAAGTTGCTGGAGAAGCCGAACTGGCCGGGCCACTTGCGGGTGCACTCTTCGAAGAACTCGATGTAGGCAGGATCGCCCTGACCGTAGATGATGATCTGCACGCCGGTATGCATCAGGCGGGGCAGGATCTCCTTGATCAGCTCGATGCCCTTCTGCTCAACAAGGCGGGCAACGGAGACCAGCAGAGGCCACTTGGGCTCCTGATACAGGCCGAACTTTTCCTGAATGTGACGCTTGCACTCGGCCTTGCCGGTCATGTCGTCAGCATTGAACTTAGCGGGCAGACGCTCGTCCAGCATGGGATCGTAGGTATCCATATCGATGCCGTTGAGGATGCCGCGCAGCTTGCCGTCGATGATGTCTACAACGCCCTGCAGACCAACGCCGAACTCGGGGCGGTGCAGCTCGCGGGCATAGGTGGCGGATACGGTGGAAACGGCGTCAGCCATCAGCATGGCGCCCTTCATGAGGTTGATGTCCTGACGGCCTTCGAATTCGTAGCCCAGACCGCCGTCATACCAGCCCCACGGCAGGGCGAGGGGATCCCACAGCTCGTTGGCGCCAAACTGGCCCTGATAAGCGATGTTGTGGATGGTGTAAACGCTCTTGATGCTGCGCAGTTCCTTGCGGTGAGCCTGATCGTTCTTCAGGTAGATAACAACAGGAGCGGTCTCCCAGTCGTTGCAGTGCAGGATGTCGGGCATGAAGTCCAGATCGTTCAGCACATGCAGAACGGCGCGGCTGAACCAGGCAAAGCGCAGCTTGTCATCGTCGTAGCCGTACAGTTTGGGACGCAGGAAGTATTCCTCGTTATCGATGAACCAAACGGTAACGCCATGCAGCTCGCCCTTGTAAAGGCCGCAGTACTTGACGTTGTCGCCCAGCTGAACGCCGGTTTCCATCACCAGATGAAGCTGGTCGCCGAAGCGTTCCTTCACGCACTGGTACATGGGGGTGATGATGGCGACCTCGTTGCCTGCGTTGAGCAGGGCGGGGGGCAGGGAATACGCAACGTCAGCCAGACCGCCGGATTTGGAGAAAGGAGCGCATTCGCTGGTAACAAACAAAATCTTCATGGGCTTTCCTCCTGATATGTACATTGTGGACAGGTTTCTACTATATTATACCTATTTCGCCGTAAAGTCAAGAACCGCTTGCGCTCAGACGGCGTTTGCGTTACAATAAGCAGCAGATGAAATAAAATACATTCCGCATATTTATCAAGCGGATTTGAACAAGGAGGAAATCAACACCATGAGTACCCTTTTGCGCAAGGATGTTCCCGCCGAATGCAAGTGGGACCCGTCTCACATTTACGCCACGCAGGAAGACTGGGAAAAGGATTTTGAGTGGATCAAGGAAAACACCGTAAAGCTTGGCGCCATGGCTGGCACCCTGTCTCAGGGCCGCGAGCAGGTGCTGGCAGCGCTTGACCTGTACGCCGATACCGGCAAGCATCTCTCCTGCCTGTACACCTATGCAGGCTGCAACCTCAATGCCGACAACTCTGACCCCTTCTATCAGGGTCTGGCTGCCCGTGCCATGAGCCTGTATTCCCAGTTTGCCGCCGCTGCCGCCTATATCAATCCCGAACTGATGGCGCTGGATGCCGATACCCTCAACGCCTACATTGCCGACCCTGCTTTCTCCGATTATGACGCCATGCTCAAGGACCTGGAGCGTATGCGTGCCCACACCCTCTCCACTGAGATGGAGACCGTGCTGGCCAGCGCACAGGAAGCCCTCGCAGGCACCGGCAACGTGTACGACATGCTCACCAGCGTGGATATGAAGCTGGGCAAGGTCAAAAACGAAGAAGGCAAGATGGTCGAGCTGACCCATGCCCTCTACGGCTCTCTGCTGGAAAGCCCCAACCGCAATGTGCGCAAGGCTGCCTATGAGCGCATGATGAAGGCCTACGCCGCTTACGGCGCTACCTTCGCCGCCAGCTATGCCGGCAATGTCAAGGCTGACGTGTTCAACGCCCGTACCCGCGGCTATCAGTCCGCCCGTCAGGCTGCGCTGTATCCCGATGACATCCCCGAAAGCGTATACGACAACCTGCTTTCCGCCATCCATGATGCGCTGCCCATCCTGCACGCCTACTGCGCGCTGCGTCAGAAGGCTTTCGACATCCCCACCGTACACATGTACGACCTGTATGCCCCCATGCAGAAGGGCTTTGACGGCAAGGTGAACTATGACGAAGCCTACGAGCTGCTGCTGGAAGGCATCGCGCCCCTCGGTCAGGATTATGTGAACATCGTACGCGAGGCCAAGAATCAGAACTGGATCGACGTATACGAGACCCCCAACAAGACCACCGGCGCCTACTCCAACGGCGCTGCCTACGGCGTGCATCCCTATGTGCTGCTCAACTTCCGTCCCGAGCTGGACGGCATGCTGACCCTTGCTCATGAGATGGGCCACGCCATGCACAGCTACTTCTCCAACCACAACCAGCCCTTTGCCAAGTCCGATTACACCATCTTTGTTGCCGAAGTGGCTTCCACCTGCAACGAAATTCTCTGCATCCACACCCTGCGCAAGAAGTACGAAGGCAACAAGGCCGCTCAGCTGGCGCTCATCGGCCGCATGCTGGAAGGCTTCCGCACCACGGTGTTCCGTCAGGCCATGTTTGCCGAGTTTGAAATGAAGGCTCATGCCATGGAAGAAGCAGGCCAGCCCCTGACCTGCGAATCCCTCAGCGCCATGTACTACGACCTCAACAAAACCTACTACGGCGGCGGCTGCCGTGTGGACAAGGTGGTTGAGGACGAGTGGATGCGCATCCCGCACTTCTACAACAGCTTCTACGTTTACAAGTACGCCACCGGCTTCTGTGCCGCTGTTGCGCTTGCCAACAAGATCCTCAACGAGGGCGAGGAGGCCGTGGCTGCCTACCGCAAGTTCCTCACTCTGGGCGGCAGCATGTCTCCCATCGAGGAATTGAAGGTCGCCGGCATCGACATGTCCAGCCCCGAACCCGTCATCTCCGCTCTGGATACCTTTGCCGAACTGCTGGCTGAGTTCAGCGAGCTGATGGATTAACGGTGCCTCCGGCGGGCAGGGGGAGGCGCTGCCTTCCGCCTGCACCCCCACCGCTTAAGGGCCATCGGCCCTTAAAAAGCCTATTTTCAGCCGCCCCTGCCGAGGGGCGGCTGCTTTTTGTATCAGTATAAAGAAAAGAGAAACGCTGTGTAGCGCTTCTCTTTTTTCTTATCTTTCGTAAACGGACTTGGGGTTGTCGTAGAAAATGCGCCTGGCCATCCACTTGGCGTCCTCAAGGTTGAAAATGCCTTCATCCACCTTTTTGGCAAGCACCTTGGTAACGTTCTGACGCGCCATCAGCTGGTGGGCATATACGGCGTCGATGATCTGATAATCGCCGCCGAAGCCGATGATTTTGCTCACGGGCACGCTGTCCAGCCACTCGTTGAGCGCAGCGGTGCAGGCGGCGGGGGAGATGATGTGCGCCCAGCACATATCCAGATAAACGTTGGGGAACATTTTGCCCAGCGCGCTCATCGTGTGCTGGTAGGGATAGCCGATGTGGAACAGATCGAACTTCACATTGGGATACAGCACGAACAGATTGGTCAGAAGCGTGGGGTCAGCGTTGCGGATGTAATTGTTGCCGCCTTCCTGCAGACCTGTGTGGATCTGTACGGTCATGCCGTGGGCATTGGCAAAGCGCAGTACGCGGTGCATCATGTAATCCTGCAGGGGCTTGGGGAACTGCAGATTGCCCGCGTTCCACGGTGCGCGTCCGCGCAGGGTGAGCAGCTCGCGGTAGGCGGCTTCTGCATCTGCACGGGTAACGATGTCAAACTGCAGGGGACGCCAGTAAGCGCAGTGACACTTGAGCGTATACACGCCGTTGTCCACTCTCTGCTGAAGGGTGGCTTCGGCAGCGGCGATCCAGCCGTCAAAGCTGCTGATGGGAACGCCGGATTCTTCCTCTACCTCATCCATCTGCTGCCAGGACTTGGGGGTGTAAAGCCAGTCAATGCTGTCCACCGCGCGGAAAAATTCGGGGTCTACGTTGGGATAGTCATCCACCATGCAGTATTCGATGTTGCTCAAATCCTTGAGCACCTTGCGGTAGTGGTTGGCGTTTGGCTTGAGCGTTTGCTGAAAGGCTTCGTTGAGACCTTCAACAGTATCGCCGTCAATGCGTTCCGCGCCGTAGATGGCTTTGACGGCAGTATCCAGCGCACGGGCATAACCCGTGTTGCGGCAAAGCTTCCAGTAAGGCTCCACAGCCTTCCAGCGCTGCATGAGCGGCTTGGTCACATCGCGTACGGCCTGCACTTCGTTGTAGCTCATGCCTGCAGAGACAAGGTCGCTGCTGAGGTAGTGGTACAGGTATTCACGCAGGATGTCGGTGTCCTTTTCGCGCTTGTTTTCCCATGTGGGCAGATGCTCGTGAGAGTCGATGATGGGGAGCGTTTGCACATATTCAAAAAGGGATTCATAGCTTTTGCTCACGGTGATGCTCCTTTCCACGTTTCAGCGTTCGTAGATGGCTTTGGGATTGTCGTAGAACAGGCGGCGGGCGATGTTTCGGGCTTCGTCCATGCCGAAAATACCGTTGTCCACCTTATCCGCCAGTACTTTTGTTACATTCTGACGCGCCATCAGCTGGTGGGCATAAACGGCGTCGATGAACTTGTAATCGCCGCCGAAGGCAATGACCTTGCCAACAGGCATGCTGTCCAGCCAGTCATCCAGCGATTCCATGCAAGCCGTGGGGGAGATGACATGCGCCCAGCACATATTGAGATAGACGTTGGGGAACATTTTGCCCAGCGCGCCCAGCGCGTGCTGGTAGGGGTAGCCGATGTGGAACAAATCAAAGCGCACGTTGGGATACAGCACAAACAGATTGGACAGAAGCGTGGGGTCTGCGTTGCGCAGATAGGTGCTTCCGCCAGCCAAAAGACCCGTGTGGAATTGCACGGTCAGGCCATGTTCGTTGGCAAAGCGCATCACGCGGTGCAGCATGAAATCCTGCAGAGGTTTGGCAATGGGATGGGTAATGGTGTTCCATGTTTCGCTGCCGCGCATGGAAAGGATTTCGTTGTACACGGCTTCCGCTTCATCGTAGGATGCGCTTTCAAACAGCAGCGGACGCCAGTAGGCGCTGTGGCACTTGAGGACGTAAACGCCGCCGTTAACGACCTGCTGCAGGCATTTTTCGCAGGCGTCAAGCCAGCCGTCAAAGCTGCTGACGGAGATGCCCGCTTCCTGCTCAACGGCGTTCATCTGGTCCCATGATTTGAAGGTAAACAGCGGGTCGATGCTGTACACCGCGCGGAAAAAGCGGGGGTCAACATCGGGATATTCATCCACCAGACAGTACTCGATGTGCGAAAGCTCATGAAGGATTTTGTGATAGCGGTTGGCGTCGGGGCCGACGGTTTTGAGAAAGGCTTCATTGATGCCCTCAATGGTGCTTGCGTCAATGCGCTCTGCGCCGTAAAGCGTTTTGACAGCCAGGTCCAGCGCGCGCCCGTAGCCTGTGTTGCGGCAAAGCCTCCAGTAGGGCTCCACAGCCTTCCAGCGCTGCATCAGCGGCTTAGACACGTCACGGATGGCCTGCACTTCATTGAAGGTCATGCCTGCCGCAATGAGGTCATCCTTAAAATAGTGGGTCAGATATTCACGCAGGACGTCAGTGGGCGTTTCGCGCTTGTACTCCCACGTGGGCAGATGCTCATGGGAGTCGATGATGGGCAAATCCTGAACATATTCAAAGAGTTTTTCATAGGTAGCGCTCATGCTGAAAACTCCTTTGCGCGGTAAGGTCAGCGGAATTTTTTCATCAGTGCGTGCAGCTGCTTGGTCAGCTTATGCTGCTGGGCGGGGCTGCGGGTCTCCATGCGCTTCACAAGCGCGGCAAACTGCTCGGCAGCTGCAAGCAGCTGACCGTATGCGCCCGTGCGCTCGCCCTTGCCGGCGGAAGCCTTGGGCGCGTAGGCAGGCGGTGCGGACTTGGGCGCAGCGTCCATGGCGGCGGCTTCCTTCTTGGGCTTCTTGAGACGCACATGGTTGCCGTCCGTCAGCTTTTCAAGCGCGGGCGTCAGCTGCCAGCTTTCGCCGTTGTAGGGAGCGTTGGCGCTGATGCCTTTTTCGTTGACAAGGCGGTCAGCAAAAAGGCCTGCCACTTCGTCATCGCCGTGCACCACAAATACGTGTTTGGGCTGCGGGTCAAAGCCGGATACCCATTTGAGCAGGCCGTTGTTATCCGCATGACCGCTCTTGCCGGCCAGCTGCTCAAGCTGTGCAGCCACCTGAATGGTCTCGCCAAAGAGCTTGACCTGCTTTGCGCCGTCCAGCAGGCTGCGGCCGAGCGTGCCGACAGACTGATAGCCTACGAAAAGAACGGTGCTTTCGGGCCGCCAGAGATTGTGCTTGAGGTGGTGGCGGATACGGCCCGCATTGCACATGCCGCTGGAGGAGATGATGACCTTGGGGGTAGGGTCGTCGTTGATGAGCTTGCTTTCATCGGCGGTGCGTGCGATGCGCAGACCGTCAAACTGAATGGGATTGACGCCCGCTTTGATGAGCGCGATGGTTTCTTCATCAGCGCATTCAAACGTGTTTTCGTTCAATACCTGCGTGGCTTCAATGCCCATGGGGCTGTCCACATAAACAGGGAAGCCGTCATGGCCTTTGACAAGGCCTTTTTGCTTGATTTCGCGGATGAAATAGAGCATTTCCTGCGTACGGCCTACCGCAAAGCTGGGGATGACCACATTGCCGCCGCGGTCAAAGGTCGCCTGCAGCGTTTTGGTCAGAGAGCCCACATAATCGGGCTGCACATCGCCGTGGCTGCGGTCGCCGTAGGTGGATTCCATCACCACATAATCGGCACGCTGCATGTACTGCGGGTCGCGCAGGAGCGGCTGGCGCAGGTTGCCGATATCGCCCGAGAAGACAATGACGGTGTCCTTGCCATCCTCCGTAACGGTCACTTCGATGGATGCCGAGCCCATCAAGTGGCCCACGTCCACCATGCGGATGACGATGCCGGGGAAAATTTCGACACGCTCGTTATAGCGGCAGCTTTTGAACAGCGCATGGGTGGCAAGCGCATCCGCCTGCGTGTACAGCGGCTCTACAGGAGGCAGCCCCTTGCGTTGATTCTTGCGCGTTTTCCATTCCGCGTCACTTTCCTGAATGTGCGCGGAGTCCTGCAGCATGATGAGGGCAAGGTCGCAGGTGGTCTCAGTGGCATAGATGGGGCCGCGGAAACCGTTTTTGGTAAGCAGGGGCAGGTAGCCCGTGTGGTCGATGTGCGCATGGGTGACCAGCACGCAGTCGATATCGCTTTCGGGAATGGGCAGGGGAGCGTTTTCAAACAGGTCAACGCCCTGCTCCATGCCGTAATCCACCATGATATTTTTGCCGCAGGCATTCAAAAGGAAGCGGCTGCCTGCTACTTCGCGGGCGGCGCCCAAAAAGGTGAGTTTCAAACAAATTCCTCCTGTGGATTTACAGAGAATCGCAGCACAGTTTCAAAAGCTGCGGCAGCTGAGCCTGGATATCGCACGCGGCGCGCTCGTAAGCGGCGTCATCCCTGCCGTAGGGGTCGCTGACGGGCGGTTGGTCGAATGCCGTCATCGGGGTGGCGCAGTTGGGATACATCATGCGCAGCTGCATGATGTGGGTGGATGTCAGACCGATGATCAGGTCGCAGGTGTCAAGCAGTACGCCCGTTACAGCCTGCGAGCGGTGGGTATCAAGCGTAAGCCCGCGTCGCTGCATGGCGCGCGATGCGCCCTGAGAAGCGGGCGCACCGCTGAGGGCATATGTGCCCGCCGAAAGCACGCTGAAATCCCCTTCCAGACCATGTTTGCCAAGCAATGCTCGCATCATGCACTCAGCCATGGGGCTGCGGCATGTATTGCCTGTACAGACGAATAAGATGCGTTTCATAAACAGGCCTCCTTTTCTGAGACATAAATAATTGGTTTTTAATGAGGAAAGAACTTGATTCAACTGGAAAAGTAGTAAAAATCGTAGTAAAATCAGGAGCTTTACTACTTCGTTTTATTCACGTGCTTCATTTCTTGCTCGATGGAATCCGCGTCCAAATGGGTGTAGGTATTCAACGTTACACTGATATCAGAATGACCCATCAGGTATTGAAGCGTTTTTGGATTCATTCCGCTTTTGGCCATGTTGGAACAAAAAGTATGCCTGCACACGTGAGGAGTTACTTTGGGCATTGCTTCTTTATAGATGCGGTTGTACTTGGCGCAGATGTGCTGAAAGTACTTTTCCCAGTGCAGAGCGACCATGGGCATACCGTTTTTGTCCAAATACAGAAAGCCTGTTTTTCCATCAACAACGGGTTCTGTGATTGGTGGAATGCGTTTGTCGATGATACGCTGAAAACATGAAAACACTTCATCACTCATGGGGATGATACGGCTACCGCAAGCTGTTTTAGGCGTTTCGATCACATAGGTCATATCGCGTTTGCGCTGCAGCTAATGATCAATGCGGAGCTGACGCTTTTTCATGTCCAGATCCTAAAGCGTCAAACCTGCAAATTCAGAGATTCGCAGCCCGGTTTTGAACAGGATGAAAATTCCATCATAGTATTGGCTGAAATGACGATCCTGAGCGACAAAGGCGAGAAATGCACGTTCCTGTTTTCTGGTGAGCGCTTCTCTGGTGTGACTGTCGTTGACGACAACAGAGGCCAATTGGAAATCAAACGGATTTTTTCGCAGGTAATCATCATCGACAGCCATTTGGAAAGCGGGTCTGACCACGCCGCGAATAGATTGGATGGAGCTGTAGCCCCGTCCGTTTTTCTGAAGCTCGATTAACCATCTTTTTGCATCTGAGGTCTTGACATCCTCGATTCGCTGCTGACCAAAACTTTCCTTTTGAATGATGTTCAGAACAAAACGGTAATTGGTCTCGGTATTGTGACGGACACCAGTTTTTTGCGATAGGTATTTCTGAACCAGTTGGACTACGCTTTGTTTAGCTCCCTGGGTACGGATGCGATCATCAAGATCATGGTGAATGAGTTTTTCTTTTTCGCGTAGCGCAGGAGAATCTTTCTTGCCTTTTGGAAGGCGGTCTGTGGATTCCAACTTCCAGCTGTAGACAAAATGAACTTCGCCCAAATGATCGGTGTATTTGTAGGCGTAACGCCCGTCTTTGCGTTGACTTTCTCCGTTCCTCAACTTCCTTCCTTTGTGGTCTTTGCGAGATTCAACCATCCTTGGCTCCTTTCTGAAAGAGAGCCAGATACGATAACAATAGTTTACCATAAAAGAGCATTTTGCACCATAGAGGCATAAAGGGGGAGTTTTGAAGTCGTATATTTAACTAAAGAATCCCCCTCTTGAGGGCATCGGAGAGATAATGAGCAGTAAATATGAATGCTACCTTTCTTGAAATGCACCGTGAAAAAACGTGGCAGGGAGTTTTATGTACCCGGGAGCTTACTCTTCTGTGGCGTTCTTCCATTCTTCTGATGTGAGCTTCATGTCTTCACGCAGAAGCGCATTGATCAACCCGTTTACAGAGAGCCCTTTGCTCTGAGCATGGGCTTCTACGCTTGTTTTCTGGCCTTTTGGGATAGTTATTGCAAGGCGATCATACGCCTTTTCGTTATATCGCCGCTTTACAGCGGTGGATGTTTTGGTTTTAGCCATATTTTCACCTCCTATCGTATTATATCGCTCAAATCATACTAACACAAGTATTCATTTGCTTGTACTAACGTCAGTATGCGGTTGTTTCAAAAATTGACATACTAACGTTAGTATGTTATAATGAATTCACAAGGTTGAGCGAGAGCCCAACCAAACAAAAGGAGGTACACCCGAATGAGCAAC
>JAZKYW010000329.1:0-5076 GCA_045612325.1 Candidatus Limiplasma sp.
CGCTTTCTTCCTCGCTGAACTTGCGTACAGGCGGATTTTTGCCTTCGTCGAGGGCCTTGCGCACGGTGCGGCTGTCGAAAATGGCGTAGGGTACGGGCAGACCGCTGTGGGTGCGGGTGGTGAGGAAGGTGGGATGGTCGCTGATGAGCATGAGGCGGAAATCCTCGCCGCGGCCCATCATCTGGTTGAGCAGAGGCATGACCACGCGGTATTCCACGTTTTGGATGGCTTCCATTTTGGCGGCAAGGTCGCCTGCGTGTGCCATTTCATCGGGCGCTTCCACGTGCACGGCAACAAAGTCATCGCCGTTTGCAAGGGCGTCCAGCGCGGCGGGTACCTTGCCTTCGTAGTTGGTGTTGAGGTCGCCGTTGGCGCCTTCTACCTTGGGCGTTTTGAGACCTGCGAGGTTGGCGATGCCCCAAACCAGCGGCACGGCGCTGATAACGCTGCCATGGTGACCGAAAGTTTCTTTGAAATCGGGCAGGCGTACGGCGGTGGCAGCGCCCCAGGGCCAAATCATGTTGGCGGGCAGCTGACCGTTGGCGATGCGCTGCAGGTTGACGGGATGCTCCTTCAAAATTTCATAGCTGGTGAGCATCATGGCATGGATATCGCGGCACATCTTACGCGCGGCGGCATCCTGCGTTTCGCGGGCCATATGGGGCAGATGCGCGGCAAGGGGCTGCTCCAGCACATTGTGCGGCTCAGTCAGCTTCACGGCGTCCAGCTCTTTGGCGTCGGATACCATCACGCCGATGTGACGGAAGGTATCGGTCACGGTGATGGACATGCCTGCCTGCTCAAGCAGCGCGGCAAATTTGGGGTTGGCGATGAGGTCATTCATCAGGGTCACGGCTTCCTGACCGTGGATGCTGCCGCCGTTGTGGCTGCGGATGATGGGCGTGCCGTTGTCATTCTCCGTTACGGCACACAGGTTGCAGCGGAAGCTGACAGCGCCGTCGGGCAGGGTTACATCCATGCCTGCGGCTTCCAGCACACTGCGGCCAGTGTAGTAGGTTTGAGGTGCATAGCCGAAAATGCTGAGGATGGCAGTGTCGCTGCCTGCGGGCATGCCGTGGGGTACCGTGAGCGCACGGCCGAGGAAACAGCCTGCAACGCGGTCAAAGGAGTTGAGGGCGAGCACTTCCATGGGGGTGTGGTTAGCCAGCTGGGGCAGCTTGGTATCTGCCATGCCGTCGCCGATGACGAGGATGTATTTCATAGGGGTGTACCTCTTTTCTGTCAGTCGTTATAGATAATATCATCGCGCAAACGATAAATGGTCGCGCCGTACTTTTTGCGGCAGAAGGCGTCCACAAACCAGTCGATTTCCTTGTTGGCGTTGAACTGCACATAGCCGTAACGCTCACCGTTGCGCTTTTCGCCCTTCATGTTGCTGTCACACCAGGTGACTGTATCGGTGACAGGGTCATAATCCTCGGTGAAGATCATGCTGTGCGCGCCGATGCCGTAGTAGTAATTGGCAGCCATCTGGAAGTAATCGCCGCGCTGCACCTGCTGGAGGAATTCGCGGGCGTCCTGCCAGTTTTCTTCCTTGGTTTTGTTGGGGTCGTAGCGGAATTCGGCGGCAGCGTAGAAGGGATTGCCCTCGGAGGCGGGGACGTCCTTCCACTCCATGCCGTACACGTATTCCTTGCACTGTTCCTTGGGCAGGTTATCGGGGATGACGAGCTTTACATCGGGATACTCCGCCATGCGGAAGCCGGACGCATTTTCCTTGAAAAGGTAAACGGTAAAGTTCTTGCAGACGTAGATATCGCCGCTGTACTGGGCGCGGCGGGCGCGTCCGCCGGTTTCCTCATACTTTTGCTGAGCAAGGTTGATGATGCCGTCGATGAAGGCGGTGCGGGCTTCCGCGGAAGCGGGCTGCTGTGCCCGGGTTTGGGCGTCTTCCGCCACGGGGGCGGGCTCGGATTCAAATACCTCCATGGAGATCTCCTCGCCGTCGGGGTCGGTGATGGTGATTACAACATCCGCAAAAGCGGGCGTAATGAGCATGCAAACGGTGATCAAAGCGCACAGAAAGCGCGTGAAGAGCTTGTTCATACAATACCTCCGATCAAAAAAGATCCTTTACCAACCTATTATAGGCGTTTGGATGCACTGCGTCAATGCGGCGAAACAGGGTTTACATGTGGAAAACACCATCAGTACAATCCGACGCATTGACATATGCGACTTTCGGGACGTACAATGGGAGCGATCGTTTTTTGGAGGCTTGGTTATGAAGATCATCGACGTTCATGCGCATATTTATCCCGATGCCATCGCGCAGCGCGCGGCGGATTCCATCGGCGTTTTTTATGATATCCCCATGCACATGTCAGGCACGGTGAACGAGCTGCTTGTCCAAGGCAAAGCGGCAGGCATTTCGCAATTTGTGGTGTGCTCTGCGGCAGTCACGCCTTCTCGCGTAAGGTCGGTCAATGACTATCTCATCGGCACGGCAGCGGAGCATCCCGAGGAGTTCGTGGGCTTTGGCACCATGCATGCCGAGTTTGACGCGGTGGAGGAAGAACTGGACCGCATCAAGGCGGCGGGTCTCAAGGGCGTGAAGCTGCATCCCGATTTTCAGCACTTCTGTCTGGATGATGAAAAAGCCATCGCCATGTTCAAGGCGATGGCTGACAGAAACCTGCCTGCGCTCATCCACACGGGCGACAGGCGTTACCCCTACAGCGAGCCCGCCCGCATGGCGCGTGTGCTGGACAGGGTGCCGCATCTTAAAGCCATCTGCGCCCATCTGGGCGGATGGAGCGTGTGGAATGAGGCATGGCGCGAGCTGGCAGGACGTCCCGGAGTATGGGTGGATACCTGCTCCAGCCTGTATGCCATCTCACCCGAAGAAGCGGCGGAGGTCATCCGCCACTACGGCGCGGACCGCGTGTTCTTCGGCACGGATTATCCCATGTGGAATCCTGCCGAGGAGGTGCAGAAGTTCCTGCGCCTGCCCCTGACGAAGGAGGAGCAGGAAATGATCCTGCACCTGAATTTTGAAAAGTTTCTTGCGGAGCTTGGGTAAAAATCAGCGTCCGCAGCTGTTGTTCCAGATGCTGCCCGCATCCAGATAGTGATGCTGGGTGCGCACGATAAAGTGACGGCGGCGCTGCAGGCTCTGGTCCTCGGGCAGTACAAAGCGCACCGCATCCACCTGCACATCCTGATTGCAGCGGCCGTTGTGCGCAGGCACCGTAACGGCGCGGAAGCCGCGGGCGTACTCGTTGCCGTTTTCATCCACTTCGGTCAGCGTAAGGCCAAGGGCGCTCTGGCGGCCGGGGCATACATCGGTGAGCGTAGTGTGCACATCCAGCGTGCGGGCAAGGCCTGCGTCCTGACGGCAGGTGCCGATGACGTTAACGTCCTTGCAGCCGTCACAGGGGTCAAAATAGATGTGCGTGCCGTCAGCGGGACAGGGCTTCGGGCAGTGCTCCGCAATGGCGGGCTCCGCACTGCAGCCATCCTCGCAGGCGCAGCGGTGCTTGTGGCGCCAGGCAGGCTCGCATCCGCCCGCCGCAATGGCGGGTTCAGCCGCGCAGCCGTTGTCGCAGGTATTGTTCCAGCCGTTCATAAAATTGTTGTTCTGATTACCCATGTGAAACACCCTCCCCATTTGCTCGCAGGTGCAAAGGCCCTGCAGAGTCAGTCTATGGGGAGGGTGTTTTTATGTGCGGTTTTTGACAATCTCACTTACGTGCAGCACGCCGCCTTCCACGGTGAAACGCACGTCAAAGCCGGCAAAGGAAATGCCGTAGCGGCGTCCGTCGCCGCGCTGATAGCCGGGGCGGGGGTCCTGCGAGAGCACTTCCAGCAGCGCTTCGTGCTTTTCGCGCGGCAGCTGGGCAAGCAGATGCGGGGGACAATCCACCTCGACCGTGTCCTCGCCGGGGCCGAAGGCAAAGCCGCCCTTGGCTTCGGGATGGCTGTCGGCGTAGGGCAGATAGGGCTTGATGTCAAAGATGGGCGTACCGTTCATCAAATCCGCGCCGCGCACGTGGATGACGGGGCCAAGCTCGGGATGCTTTTCCACACGTTCAATAGCAACACAGCTGAGCCCGATGGCATTGGGACGGAAGGGCGAACGGGTGGCAAAAACGCCCATGCGGGTGTTGCCGCCCAAACGCGGCGGGCGCACCGTGGGGGACCAGTCCTCGCGCACGGCTTCGCTGAATTGCCAGATGAGCCACAGATGGCTGAAACCTTCCAGCCCGCGCAGCGCATCGGCGTTGCGGTACTCAGGCTCAAACACAATGGTCGAAAGCGCGCTGTTGACCAGTCCGCTTTGTCTGGGCACGCCGAATTTGGTATCGTAATCGCTTTGGATATGGGCGATGATCTTCATTTCACAGGTTTGTGCCATGGTTTAGTCCTCGTCTGTCAGGGCTTCCACCAGCGCGATGCTGCGGATGTGCCATTGACCGTTTTCCTTGACCAGCTTGGCGGTGTAGCGTCCGCCCTGCCAGCGGGGCGGGCTTTCGTAGCTTGCGCCGTAGAGGGCTTTGGCCTCGTCAGCATACTTGCTTGTTACACGCCCGTCGATGCGGGGCACGGTCTCGGTAAATTCAACGCGGGCTTCGTTATCCCACGGCCAGCACCACATCCACGTCATTTTCAGGCGGTGGTCGATGCCGCGCACGGTATAGTAGGTGTAGGCGCCTTTGCCGTCAATGGCAAGCTGCAGGTTTTCATCGCGCTGCAGATAGCTGCCCTGGAAAAACTTGTTCAGGTCTGTGGCAGGTTCGCCCATCATGATCACCTGAGCGCGCTTTGCCATGCCATCCTTGAGTACGATGTAGATGTTGGTGGCGTTCATGGCGTAGTACACGGTGACAACGCACAGGCTGAATACCGTCAAAAGCAAAAACAGCCTGCCTGCCAGATACCACACGAAACGGCGCATCTGCTTCATGCGTTCGCGCCTCCTTTACAGTGAAAATGGTTCAGTGAAACACCGTCTGCACAAGCAGCATATAGCATGCCGTGCCGCCGGCGATGCTCAGAAGCGTGCTGCGCTTCCAAAGGTGCAAAATGGCGACCAGCAGACAGCTGAGCATTTCG
>JAZKYW010000330.1:0-7636 GCA_045612325.1 Candidatus Limiplasma sp.
AGGAAGAGAAATCGCCCTTGTAGCCCTTGCCGCTCTTGATCATCATCTTTTCGATGACGGAGTCGCAGCCAGCCCATTCGGCAGCCTGGCGAAGCTTTGCAAATTCTGCGTTTGCGATGTACAGATAACGCTCAGTGTCGGGGACAAAGTAGTCATTCATGTAGACTTCAGCGTCCAGAACAGCACCGGCGATGTTGCTCTTGGTCAGAGCTGCGCTACCTTCGCCGATGCCGGCATGTGCTGCCCACTTGCCCAGTGCGTACTTATCGATGGTGGGGGTGACCTGTTCACGAATCTGCTGCTGCATGACCTCGCCAGCGCGCTTCATCATCTGCTGTTCGGAATTGTCGCCCTTGTCGATGACAATGGAGAACGCCTTGTCCTGGGTCATGGTCAGTTCCTGCATAGTGTCCTGCAGGTCGGTGGGAGTGCCATAGCGGGAAGTACCAGAGCGGGTGTAATCGCCCAGGGGCTGGGTGGTGATGCTGGGGATCAGCACGGACTTAACGCCGGAGAAAGACCAGGTCTTGTTGGTACGACCCTCAACAAAAGAGTTTGCGGTGTACAGCTTTGCCAGCTGGTCAGAGTATTTCTTGTGAAGATTGATAGCCATTTAAGTTTTAACCTCCTGTTAAACCAGAAAGGAACGCATCAGACTCACCGCCACCGGCGTTGCCTGTTACGCTCCCTATACTTTGAATTTTGTTTTGCTCGTTTTTAGCCTTGACCTTCTCGGTCGTGGCCAGTTTGTCTTGCAGCTCTTTGAGCTGCTTTGCCGACTCTGCAAGCTCATGCTCCATCATGGCGCGGGTGGGGTCTTTGCCTGCCCTGATGTCGCTTAAGACCTTTTCGGGCAGCTTGGTGATGTCTTTGGTATACTCTGCGTCAGGATGGTGAGTGTTGAGGTATTCAACAAACTCACGCATAGGCTTTTCAGCCGCCTCGCGCTTGGCCTGTTCAGCCTTTGCGTCCTTCTCAGCGTTCCTGTACCGCTCCAATTCGGCAGCCATCTGCCCCATCTCGGATGCGGCCTCTGTGGGAAGGTCGGGGTACTTCTTTGCCAGCGCGTCCGCAGATTGTTTGATCTCCGCGTCTTTCTGGTTCTTTTCGATGATGTCCAGATACTGCTCGCGAGATACGCCCATTCGGGCAGCCAGCTTGTCAAGCAGCTGGTTCTCGCGGCTGTTGGCCATCTGTTCGAGCTTGTGGTCGGCGTTTAATCCCTTCTGTGCGAGGGTCACAAGCTCGTCATAAGTGACTTCTCGCTCCTCGTGAAGGAATTTAAGTTTGTGAGTCTGTGCGGATTCGGCTGCATTGGTGTCCTGCGCCTGTTCCTTTACGTTCTCGGTCGTGGGGTTCTCATTCTGCTCTGCTTCGGCTTCGGGATTGGTGTCTTCCTCGAAATAATCCGCAAACAGCTCAGAGCCGTCGTTCTGTTCTACATCCATGGATACATTGGTGTCCTGTTCCATTTCGCGTCCTTTCTCGCTGTTGGTGTCCCAGCGTTAAATAAATTCACCGCCCATCATAGGATTAGGCGGTGTGGTTGGTGTGTTCATCATGGCCGCCTGTGCGGCTGCCTGCTCCTGTGCCATGGTCTGCTCGATGCTCTCGATGATCTCGGCCTTGTTGGGCACGTATTTATCAGGGATGCTCTTGACGTAGGTCAGCTTATCGATGACCTGAGCGGCAAAGAGGTTGTCAAGAGTCTGCACCTGCATGGACTCGCTCCAATAAGACGAAGGCCCGATATCCACGTTGAGGGTCAGACTGGGGTCATCAAGAATGGAGTAGTCCACCTGTACCACCTCGGCCACGGGTGCGCCCGTCATGGGGTCGATGGTCTCCCCTGTGACAACCTGACGGATGCCGTAATGTACGCGCATCAGCTCAAGCATGACGCGGATGTAGTCTTCAACAAACTGGTAGAAGGCCATCTGCTGTAATTCAAGAGGCACGGCGGAAGCCTGCTGCACGGCGATGATGGCCGATGTGTTGTCGGGCTTTACATTGCCCAGTGCCGCGTCGGAAGCACCCATAAAGTCGCGGGTCATGCTGACGGTTCTGTCTACGCAGTCCATAACCTGATGGCTCATGTCCTGCACACGGAAGGACGTCATCGCCGCCTGAGTGATATCACCAACAACGGGAATAGCCTGGCCGACAGTGTTGTCCCATCTCTTTATCTTAGTGCTGTCATAAATGACCTTGGGGAAGGCGTTCAGCTCGACCGACCTGACCGCCATGGCGTACAGCTTGTTGACCGCGATCTGATTGGGGATGAGGCCGGTGATGCAGGCTTGGCCGTGGTAAGAGCTGCGAACCTTGTCCCAAGACCAATAGGCGAGAGGATACAGCTTGTAGCCGGTGTCCCAAGCCTTGCGGATGATAGCCTCCTGCGTAGACTTCTGCGCCCAGACAGTGCCGTCTTTCTTCCACAGACGGATGCAGACGGTGCACAGGCTGTTGCTCTCGTTTTTCTCGCCCTGGTGCTCATCCTGATCGGGCTTGATGCTGTCAGGATCACCGCCGTTAGCTTTGGCCTCTTCCTTAACATCCTCCAGCGTTTTGCGCTGGACGATGATGATGCTGCGCTGGCTCTGAAGGTCATCACTGTACGGATTGGCGAAGAGTACGTTGATGTTCTCTACCACTTCGGTTCTGATCCTGCCCGCGGCTTCCTGCCCCGTTTCTGCATCGGGGTCAAACCACACATACAGGCACGCGTCACCGTCTACGGCAGCATTTCGCAACAGGATGCGGTTTTTGCTCTTGGTCTTGTCGGCCTCAAAAATCGCCTCGATCTCATCAGCGGCAAGGTCAAGCAGCTGCTGCTTCTGTGCGTCAGGCATAAAAGGCGTGAGGCTGACGGAGATATCGTCACTTGCCAGCATGGCCACGAAGTAGCTGACCACGCGCTTGAGGAAGTTCATGGTCGGCTTGGGCAGGTCAGGAGCATTTACGCCCTCCCACTGCTTGCCGATGAAAAAGTTCTCGTTGCGGCGCACGGTCTCGTACAGGTCGATGGCCGTGTTGTACTCGACACCGCGCTGGTACTCCTCCCATATCTTGCGAGGATCAATAGTCTTGCCCATGGATTACTCCTCCTGTTTGTTGCCCGTGTACTCGAGCAGATTCGCCCACTGCTGTTTGATCCTGTGGTCGGCTTCCCTTTCCTCGTCAGTCAGCAAAGGCTGCTCCATGGGCTTGTTTTCGCCCCTTGCTTTGCCGAGGGCGTAAAACAACGCGGCGATACAACAAAGAGCCGCCATAAGCAGCCCTGTCAGAATGTAAATCATCGTTTACCTCCCGTAATTGATAAAGAAATCCGTCTGATCATCGATGTCGATGTAATCTTCGTCATGTTCGACAGGCACAGCCGCAGGGAGCGGTCGGCCTGCGCAAAACGCCCTGAGGCTGTCGGGCAGATGCGTCAGCTCATGCGGATCGTTTGCCGCATCGTTGGGCTTGCGCTCGTCCACCTGTATGGCATTGAGGCAACGCCAAAGATTGGGCGCGGACTCTTTTATGATCCGCAGATACGGCAGCTTTATGTGCTTACCCGTCTGCTCATCTTTGGTGTCAATCACCTTGAGCCACTCCTTAACGTCCATCCAGCCCTGCACACGGTCGTTACTGGTCTTGTACAGCGGCAGGCCGTGCGTAGCGAATATCTCCGCTGTGCTTCGGCCTGTGTCGCGGTTGCGATTCCACAAGTCCGGCGGCGCGTAGATCGCGTCAACATCAAGCCCGCCCAACGCGCCTTTTATGGTCTCTGCGGCCTCAGAAACGATAAGCCCGCTTTTGTACACCTCTTTGTACACGGTAGCCCTGCCCTGCGCGTCCACCTCGTAAAAGAGCGCGGCGAGAGCGTCAAGACCGTAGTCGATGGATACATACCGCCGGACGTATCCGCTCGGGCGCGCGTCAGTCAGGTGGTAGGCCGACATCTCAGGAAAGAATTTGCCGATCGGCGAAGAAAAAGCGTCCTCGACCGTCAGTGGATACTCCCACCTCGCAGACTCGCCCAGCGTCTTGACGGTTTTGGCGTACCAAGCATCATCTCGCCGTGGGTCTGCTGTCCAAGGAATGAATATCTTGTTAAACTCGTTCGCTTCCGTCCACAGGTCGGCAAACAGCGTGTTCTGTTTGATGGTCGATAGGCCGAGCACCTGACCACCTGTCGGTCGGTTGACTGTGGGGAATATGGATGTCCACAGCGTTGCCGCGTCAGCCTGGAATGCCCACTCGTCCAGGATCAGCAGATTGCCCGTAAAAGAACGGCCTGCGCTGGATGCTGAAGGGAACGCCTTAAAAACACTGGTCAGGCCGCACAGGTCAAGTGACACATCCAAGGTGCGCATCGTGTAAGACGCTCCCGCCCACGGTGACGAGCGCACGAGTTCGGGCATATTGCCCAGGATCACGCCCATGCGCCTGACCAGCTCTTTCGCTTCTTCTTCGGTCCTGCTCAAGGCCAGCACCTGCGCGCCTGGTTTGGAGATCATGACCCACGCCGCATATGACAAAGAAAGCCACGACAAACCAAGCTGTCGGGCTTTCAGTACGATGTTCAGTTTGTGAGAACGGATGCTCTCCAGCGCGGCTTCCTGTTCCGGCCACAGTTCAAACGGCACTACCAGCTCAGGCGCGTCACGGTCTTCTATGTGGCATTGTTCTTTAACAAAGCCAACCACGTCACCCGCGTATGATGCTCTCAACTCTTCCCAAGCAGCCTTAATCACGGCGTTTACGTCAAATTCTGTAGTTTTTGTCTGCTTCAAAATTATCAGCCCCGTGAAATTTAAGCCTTATCGGACGGATTGTTCCGTTTTGCGCGGTCATTGACACGTTTAAGCAGTGCGCGATCCTCTTCAGAGAGCCCCACCTGTGCATTGATGTTGCTGTCGATCTCCTGCCGGTCTTTGTAGCCGCACTTGTTTTTCAAGTAAAAAATCAGCACAGAGGGCGGATAGCCCGTGATCGCGCTCTGTAAGGCCGCTTCTTCCAGCATTTCATTGACCTTTTTATACGCGAAAGGATAGTGCTCTTTCTGCGCATAAAAAGTGTCGCGTGTGGTTTCCGCAAACACGCAAAATCCTGCCACGTTTGCAAAACGCCCTTCTTCTTTGCACTTTTCCAAATACGCCGCCGCGCATTCCACAAACTCGTCACCAGAAGCCCATCGGCGTGGCTTCCAAGGGTCTCTTTTTTCGCTCATTTCGCCTATGACTGCCCTGTCTAATTCAGGATACTTCTTTCGCGCAGAATTGAGGGCAGAAAGCGTCACGCCCATTTTTTCGGCCAAGTCTTTATCCCTGCGCGATTCTTTGCGCAGTTCGCTTACTTTAGCCAAGCCCTCTTCAGTGAGCCACTCAACCCACTGCGTCCTTGCCATTGCTAGCCCTCCTTTCAAAATTTCTATAACAAAAACCCCCTGCATTTCTGCGGGGGTTTTTCTCACGATACAAATATACCACATTCAGAACTGTTATAAACTGTTGAGTTTCGCTAAAATCTGCCTGTGCTTGGTGAAGCAGTGGTCAATGCTCCAATTACATTCCCTACTCACCTGCCGCCATGTCATGCCATCGATATATCGTGCGCGGATCAAGGCCTGTTCGTCATCTGGCAGGGTGGCTATGCACTTCTCTGCTCTCTCGATCTGCACCTCTAAGTCCATGATCATCCCCAACAGTCTGAGAGCCATTCCTGTGATGGTCATGGCCGCGTTTGCGGTGGGGTCACTTGTGGCTGAGCCTTTGGGCGTGTGACTTAACACGGGGGACGAGGGGCTATACATAGCATCGCACAGCCTATTCACGCGCTGTTGCAGGCTGCGCATCTTAGCATGTGCAGCGCGGATGCCTTTTAACTCGGCAGCGGTCACGGGTTTCCTTTCTGCCCAAGCGGGCTACTCGCAGCGTTTTTGTGCCTCTACGCACATCTCCGTGCGTTTTTCAAGGCAGTTGTAGTAGGGGGCGCGGCACTTGGGCACCAGCAGCCACCTCAGCTCCTCCGGCACAGCCTGCCGCATGGCGTACACCAACTCTCTGATCTCCGTCTGGGCGCGGGAGCACAGGCGCACATTGCAGATGTGCATCAATTCGCGGAGATTACAGCTCATGTACAGCTTTGTAGCGCATGCGTTGGGCAGCACGGCGCGGGCGTCCTCGTTGTTTACGCCGGCATCCACCAGAGCAGCATACCCCGCTCTTGCGTCTTCCATGGCATTGGCAAAAACGATGCTGTCCTCAAGACCATCGGGCACAACATACTCAAACCCGTCTTCGGAGCAATACCGCTGGCTGCGCTGGGTAAAGCTGCATTGTCTATGCCTGACCAACTGGTGAGAGCAGGCGCGAGATATGTCCTCGATCAAAAAGGTAAAATGCACATGCTCAAATACGCTGTGATGACCATTGCGGTACAGGTGCTTCACAAGCCCAAGCGGGCTTTTGGGGTCGCTGTCATAGCAGATAGAGGCTATCTTTGCCAGCATCTCTATGGGCTTTTCAGGGTACTGTATAAGGGTTACTTTCACTTTTTGTCCGCCTCCTTTTCAATTAAAAATGCTGCGTTGCATGCCAGATGCCACAGGTGCGGGAACCCACTCTCTGGGTCGTTCTCCTCCCCGCTCAGATACGCTAGCCAATGCCTGTATAGTGCATCTTTGTAGCGTTCCAGTTCCACCTCGCGCCAGCTCTCTGATCCTCCGTATTTGACTTCGCCGTAGCCGCGTACGGCGGCTACCGCATACACCAGGCTTGGCGGCACAAGGGTGGGCTTGAGCTTGCCTGCATCTGCCTTTATGGTCTGGTCATACATCACTCAACCTCCATCTTCGCGCCGCAGTTTGGGCAGTAATCTGATTTATACGCTTCACTCCGACCACAGGCAGAGCACTCAAATGCAATACCCCAGCCCGTTTCGCTACCAAACTGCACCCACTTACCCCTCCGCACAGGCTCAACGTCCAGTGCCGGCATCTCGCTCACAGCCCACCTAAACTCCTTTGCCGCGTCAGGGTAAACCGCCTCAAGATCGGCGAGGAGATCATACAGGCTCTCTTTTTTTATGTAGGTCATTTAGCCCTCTTCGTCCTCCCTCCCTGTCACCGCGTTAAAAATCTTCTCGTCATATTCTGGCATAGCTTTGATATACTCAATCAGCCATGCGGGCATATCTGCATAGGCTTCTTTTGCGGTACGGCTAACAATTTTAGGCGCAGGGGCACACTTCCACTCGCCTCCGTTCGCTTCTCTCAGCTCTTCTGCATTGGTGAATTTCGGGTACCATTCGTCAGCAAGCTCCTGAAGATTGTTCCACACTTCGTCAAACCTTTTTTCGCTGACGGGTTTATTGAAAATAAGCAGCTTGCCTGTTGCCTTGTAGGCGAAAATACACCTTGAAATACCTTCGCATTCAGCGCAATACATGGATTTATGCGCGCCGTAGCAGTTCCTGATGCCGTAGCCGCCGCTGACGCCGTAGCAGTTCCTGATGCCGTAGCCGCCGCTGATGCCGTAGCCGTCGCTGATGCCGTAGCCGCCGCTGATGCCGTAGCCGTCGCTGATGCCGTAGCCGTCGCTGATGCCGTAGCCGTCGCTGATGCCGTAGCCGTCGCTGGTGCCGT
>JAZKYW010000331.1:0-4690 GCA_045612325.1 Candidatus Limiplasma sp.
CGTTTTTTTCCAGTCGGCTGACTTGTGCTTGGGAAATGCCGATTTCGCCTGCTACTTCCATTTGCGTTCTGCCCTGGAAAAAGCGAAGCTTCAGAATGTGCTGCTCGCGGTCGCTCAGGCGGTTCATGGCTTCGTGCACGCTGATCACATCCAGCCAGCCGTTATCGGGTTTCTTTTCGGCGGTGATTTGGTCCATCAGGTACAGCGCATCGCCGCCGTCATTGTATACGGGCTCAAACAGGCTTACAGGGTCCTGAATGGCTTCCAGCGCGAACACCACGTCCTCACGGGGCAATTGCAGTTCCCTGGCAATTTCCGTTACGTCTGGCTCGCGGCCCAGCTGTTCGGACAGTTTGTCGCGGGCGCGCAGGGCTTTGTAGGGGGTATCGCGCATGCTGCGGCTTACGCGTACGGCGTTGTTGTCGCGCAGATAGCGTCGGATCTCGCGAATGATCATCGGCACGGCATAGGTTGAAAAACGCACGTTCTGGGTAACATCAAAATTGTCCAGCGCTTTGATCAGCCCGATGCAGCCCACCTGAAAAAGATCGTCCACATTTTCGCCGCGGTTGGAAAACCGCTGGATCACGCTGAGCACCAGCCTGAGATTGCCGCGGATAAACTCCTCGCGGGCGTTCAGGTCGCCGCCGTGCACAAGGGGAAAGAGTTCGCGCATGCGCTCGTTGGTACATACCGGGAGCGTGGAGGTATCCACGCCGCAGATCTCGACCTTGTTCATCGCCATGTTGCATCCCTCCGGTCATTTGCTTGTACCGGAAGTATGGGATGTGCGGGGTGGATTTATGCCGCACGGCGCAATGGGACAAACCTTGCGCATGTCAGACAGGAAATCACCGCCGCTTTGTCGAATACAAAGGCAGGTTTTTCAAAGGGGGAACAACAGGTGGACGAATCCATCCGAAAACTTGATGAAATGATCCGCGAAGCCAAGAGTATCGTTTTTTTCGGCGGCGCGGGCGTAAGCACGGCTTCGGGCATTCCGGATTTTCGCAGTGCGCACGGCATTTACAGCGGTGCGCAGGGACGCAGCTATGAGGAAATGCTCAGCCATGGCTATTTTATGCGTTACGAGGATGCGTTCTGGGCGTTTTACAAAAACGTGATGCTCTATCCGGATGCGCAGCCGAATGCGGCCCACAAAGCCCTCCAAAGGCTGGAGGAGCAGGGCAAGCTTGCCTGCGTGGTCACGCAGAACATTGACGGATTGCATCAGGCGGCGGGCAGCCGCAATGTATGGGAGCTGCATGGCACGGTGCATCGCAACTTCTGCATGCGCTGCGGCGAAGGTTTTGACCTTGCGTGGGTCACGGAGACAGAAGGCACGCCCAAGTGCCCCTCCTGCGGCGGACGCATCAAACCCGATGTGGTGCTTTACGGCGAAAATCTGGATAATGATGTAATGCAGGGCGCGATGGACGCCATCCGTACATGCGATCTCATCATTGTAGGCGGCACGTCGTTGGTGGTGCAGCCTGCTGCGGGCATGATCATGTTCCGCCGTCCCAGCTGCAAGCTGGCACTCATCAACCGCGATGAAACGCCCTATGATGATCAGGCCGATCTGGTCATCCACAGCGATCTTTGCGCGGTGCTGGACAGCGTGATACCGAAATGATCGGCTGAAAACAGGCGAACAGGAAGGGAGAAATGGTTTATGCAGAATGTCCGTATCATCAGCCTGCCGGCCATCAAGGCGGCGTATTCGGGCCCTCTGACGGATGGCGAGCTGTTTGAACGGTTCAACAACTGGTTCAGCAAATATCATGCATCGCTGACGAATGAACTGTATCCCCGCGATTTTATGTGGTACAACGAGCGCCTGGGCGCGCACGAGTGGTTCTATGCGCTTCCGGCAGGCGCAAAAGCGGAAGACTGCGGCGGTTTTGAGATCGTTGATCTTCCTGCAGGGCTGTTTGCGGTGGCCTCCTGTCTGGATGCGGATCTGGATGAGGCAGCGGATTGGATGGACGCCCGCGAGCAGCTGCTGAAATGGGCGGCGCAGAGCGATCGTTTTCAGGCTCATGAAAACGGGGAAGGGAAAAAAGAAAGATACCCTATGTTCCATATCGTATCTCCGGGCGAACTGATTGCAGAGAAGATATCGATCGAGGATCTGTACCTGCCTATTGAAAGAAGATAACGCAAAGCGACTCGCAGGTGTCTTCCTTCCGTTTTCGCATAGGTTGAAAGGATCAGAACAAGCTCAATTGATGAAGAAATATATTGCAAACATCGTTACAGGGAGCAGAGCAGCATTGGGTTTGACTCTTCTGTTCATTCCTCTGTCATCGGCATGGTTTTACATACTCTATCTTTTTTGCGGGTTGACCGATATGATCGACGGAGCAATAGCAAGAAAGACGGGAGCGGTCAGTGGATTTGGAGCAAAACTTGATACGGCTGCCGACTTTGTATTGATGTTTGTATGCTCGATCAAAATACTGCCCCTGATGCACCTGCCGGTATGGCTATGGGTGTGGATGATCATCATTGCGTTGACCAAGATATGGAATATTGTGCTGGTTTTGATCCGCAGGAAAAAACTGATATCGATCCACAGCGTGCTGAATAAAGCAACGGGATTGGCTTTGTTCCTTTTTCCGTTGTCGCTGTCTTTTGCTGAGATCACTCACAGCGTTGCGGCGATCTGTGTACTTGCAACCATTGCGGCAATGCAGGAAGTGTATTTGGCTGCGAAAGGGCAAGAGATCTTTTAGTCCAATGACAACAACGCCCCCGGCCTGTGTTAACAGGTCGGGGGCGTTGTTTCAGTTGTCCTGCTTTGAGACGGGCAGGGCGCGGCTTTCGCGCGGCACGGTCACGGTGAAGCAGGTCTCCTCACTATCCGCCAGTTCGATCACGCCGCCAAATTCCGCAAGCGTTTTGCGTACGATGCTCAGGCCCATCCCTCGGCCTTCGCCCTTGGTGGATACGCCCGCTTCGAAAATAGCTTCGCGCATTTCGGCGGGGATGACAGGGCCGTTGTTGGCAATGGTGAAGGTGAAGTGGCGCAGCGTTTCGCGCACTTCCAGACGGATGAGGCCATCTTTCGTGTTTTGCAGCGCATCCATGGCGTTATCCATCAAATTGCCGATGATGCAGCAAATCTCCCACGCAGGCACGGGAAGGCCCTCCAGCGTGGTGCGGATATCCATTTCAAGACGGATGCCGCGCTCCTCGCAGGCGGCGTTTTTCACCTGCAAAAGCGCGTTGAAGGCGGTCACTTTGGTGCGCATCACTTTGCTTACGGTGTGCAGACGGGTGTAAATGCGCTCCAGATAATCCGCGGCCTCGTTGCTTTCGCCCATTTCCAGCAGGCTGTACACCACCTGAATATGGTTGAGAAAATCATGACGTTGTGCGCGCAATTGCAGGTTGAGCGCATCCATCTGGTCGTTGGTGGTTTTGAGTTCGCGGATGGTGCGCACGCGTCTGCGGGTCTGCAGCGCCTCGCGGATGTCGATATTCGCGCCCCAGATAGCGATAAAGGCAATCACCGAAACGGAAACGAGCAGAATGGGGTCTGTGTACACGGGTTCCAGATACAAATACAGCACGAAAACGACCAGCGCCGCGATTTGTACGGCGTTGACCACGATGGCATAGGTGCTGGCTTTGTTTACATCCGGTCGGCGTGTCAATCGTTTCATTTCTTGTCTGCTCCATAGCGGCGCTCATGGCGCGCCTTCAGTTTGGCCTCGTGGCCCTGCTCGGTGGGATGGTAGTATACACGCTTTTCATAGCCCTGCGGCAGATAGGTCTGCCGCACAAAATGCCCGGGATAATCGTGGGGGAACTTGTACTGAGGCGTCTGACTGTGCGCGACTGCGTAGCTCTGGTCACGCAGATGAACGGGTACGGCGGTAAAGTTGCCGTTGCGGGCGTCTGCTTCGGCAGCGCCAAGCGCCTCGACCACGCTGTTGCTCTTTTCCGCCATGCACACGGCAATGATGGCCTGCGCGATGGGAATGCGCGCCTCAGGCATGCCCACAAACTCCAAAGCCGTCGCGGCAGCCTGCGCCTGCAGCATGGCGGTGGGGTCGGCAAGGCCAACGTCCTCACTGGCATGCACCACGATGCGGCGAACGATCAGCTTGGGGTCAACGCCTGCATAGAGCATGCGGCTGAACCACAAAAGTGCCGCATCGGGGTCGGAGCCGCGCAGACTTTTGCAGAAAGCCGAAAGCATGTCATAGTACAGATTTTCATCCAGCTTGATCATGGGCTTCTGCACGCTCTCCTGCGCGGTAAAGAGCGTAATGGGCTTGAACAGACGGCCCGTCTGCGGGTCGGTCTCTTCAGCGGTGGTCAATACCGCCAGTTCCAGCGCGCCAAGCGCCGTGCGCACATCGCCGCCTGCGATGCGGGCGATGTATTCCAGCGCGCCTTCCTCGGGACGGATATCCTCACGCCCGTAGCCGCGGTCCTCGTCTTTGAGGGCAAGCTTCAGGGCGAAAAGCACATCCTGCGCAGCCAGCGGCTGAAACTCAAACACGCGGCAGCGGCTGACGATGGCGGGGGTCATGCTCACCATGGGATTTTCCGTGGTGGAGCCGATAAAACGGATCACGCCCTGCTCAATGGCCGGCAGGATGGAATCGCTCTGGGCCTTGCTCCAGCGATGACATTCATCCAGCAGCAGATAGGTGGGCTGAAGTCGGAGGCCAAG
>JAZKYW010000332.1:0-6569 GCA_045612325.1 Candidatus Limiplasma sp.
GACCAATATGGCCCCAACACGGTCGTAGCTACCATCAATCCCGATAAGAAGGATTTTACCATCGGTATCCGTGCGGATATGGATGCGCTGCCCATTACGGAAAACAATCACGATAAACCTTATCGCAGCAAGCACGAGGGCATCATGCACGCCTGCGGACATGATGCGCATACCACCATGCTGCTTGGTGCTGCCAAAGCGCTTTATGAAATTCGAGATCAGATCAATTGCCGCGTCAAGCTTTTGTTCCAGCCCTGTGAAGAGGGACGCCCCAGCGGCGCAAAAACCATGTGTCAGCATGGCGTAATGCAGGATATTGATTGCATCATCATGTGCCATGTTAACTGTGTGGATGGCGTACACGTTATTTCCAGTAATCCTGCCGTTACCAACTGCGCATCTGTCGCGTGGAAAATCGAGCTTGGCGGTAAGGGTGCACATGTGGCTGCGCCTCATTGGGGCATTGATGCGCTGGCTGCCGGCGTGAAGATTTACAACGGTGTTCAGCAAATGCTTACCCGCGAGGTAGACCCCTTTGACACCTGCGTGCTGAGCGTTACCTGCATGCATGCGGGCGAAACGGTATCCTCCAATGCAGCAAAGTGCGTGATGGAAGGCTCGCTGCGCTGCCTTAAGGAAAGCACCATGAAATGGGCGCAGGCGCGGCTTGAAAAGCTGGCGCGCTCTGTTGCTGAAGAAAGCGGCGTGACCATTGAGATGGGCTGGAGCGGTGAGCCCCTACCTCCTGCCCACAACGACCCTGCCATGTACGATGCGTTTGTCAAATCCGCAAACAAGGTGGTGGGTGAGGAGCGCGTCATCTATCTGCCCACATCTCCCGGTGCTGAGGACTTTGCTTATTATGAAAAAGAAAAGCCCGGCCTGTTGTTTGGTCTGGGCATGAGAAACGAAGCTAAGGGCGCTTGCGCACCTGCGCATAACAAGGATTGGGATATCGACGAGGACGCGCTTGAAACAGGCGTGCGCGTGTTTGTACAGTTTGTTTTGGACCACATGAACGGCATCAAGGGCATGAAAATGCCTGAAAAGGAGTAAAGATAATGTCCAAGTTCTATTGTCAGCTGGATTATGAACACATCCCTTACACATCTCCCGTAAGCCCCCATGGCAATCTCTCCAACAACGGCTGCGGCCCCTGCAGCGGCAGCATGGTTGCCGAGAACATGCTGGGCGTGACTTTCCCGCCTGAAGAAAGCGGCAAATTTGCCAAGGAATGCGGCAGCCGCGAGGGCTTTGGCACCAATCTGTATATCTATTCCCGCGCTTTTGCGGAGCATTTTGATCTTGATTTGATCGAAACGGAAGACGCCGAAGTGGCGCTCAAGTTCCTGCAGGACAAGCGAGGCATGGTCATTGCCAACACGCAGGGCGACCGTCCCGATGATGGCTATCTGGGTTGTTTCAGCGACAGCGGTCATTACATCGTGCTTGCATCCGCCGAAGGCAGAACCGTCAAAGTGTGGGACCCCATGTACAAGCTTGGCAGCGACCGCTTCGAAAGCGCGCACCGCAAGGATAAGGTTCGCCTTGACGGCACGGACGCCTATGCGGATATGAGCGTCATCGCTCAGGATTGCAAGGACAGACCGTATTTCCTGTTCTCCAAGAAAGACAAATGATCATTAGCGCAAGCCGAAGAACGGATATTCCGTGCTTCTATTCTGAATGGTTTTTCAACAGACTGAAGGCAGGCTTTGCGTATGTGCGTAACCCGATGAATCCGCATCGAATCAGCGAGGTTTCCCTTGCGCCCGAAGTGGTGGATGGCATTGTTTTCTGGACGAAGAATCCCGCGCCCATGTTGAACCGTTTAGATGAGTTGGGGGATATTCCGTACTATTTTCAGTTTACAGTAACGCCGTATGGAACGGATGTTGAAAAGAACGTGCCTTCCAAGAACGATGTGGTCATTCCTGCGTTTCGCAAACTGGCTGCGATTGCGGGAAATGAGCGCGTTGTTTGGCGTTATGACCCGATTCTGCTCAATGAAAAATACACGGTTGCTTATCACATCAAATATTTCCGCGCATTGTGTGATAAGCTAGCTGACAGCACTGAAAAATGCACAATCAGTTTTCTTGATTTGTACAAAAACATTCAGCACAGCATTGTGCCGCTGGGGATTCGCCCGCCCTCTGTTGCAGAAATGGAAGAACTGATGGGGTGTTTCAGCGAGATTGCTCAAGTGCATGGCCTTGGCTTGGACACCTGTGCAGAAACGGTGGATTTGAGCAAATACGGCATTGGACACGCTGCCTGTATCGACCGTGAACGTTTGGAGCGCATAGGCAACTGCAAGCTTCATCTGGAGCGGGATAAAAACCAGCGCGAAACCTGCGGTTGCATGGCGGCTGTTGATTTGGGCGCATACAACACCTGTAAAAACGGCTGCGTTTATTGCTATGCCAATTTCAATCAAACGCTGGTCAATGATTGCAGCAGCAAGCATCATCCCGATTCACCATTATTGTTTGGTGAGGTCGGCGGGCAGGATGTTGTGAAACCGCGAGAGATGAAATCGCTCAGAAATGGGCAACTCACATTATTCTGACAATACAAAAACAGCGGCAAACGCACAGGTTTGCCGCTGTTTTTTCGATGGAAAAATCAGAATGTTTGAGCGTTACTTTCAGCGCAGATATTCTTCGGGAATGCTGTAGGCCATGGCGCGCGCGCCTGCGCTGCTGGGATGCAGATGGTCGCCGCTGTCGCACTCTGCCTTCAGGGCGCGGTGGTCAGCGGGGTCGCAGGTAGCGGCGGCAAAGTCCACAAGGCCGTCAATTTCATCGGTGGAGCGAATCCACGCGTTGACGGCAGCCACCAGCGCCTGACGGTCGGGAGCATCCGTACGCCAGCCGAGGATGGGGGTGAGGGTGGACATATAAACCTTCATGCCGAAGCCGCGCGCGGCGCGGATGTAATTGCGCAGGCCTTCGATCAGCTCTTCGGCAGTGGGCAGATGCTCCATGGGACGGGCGGGATGCACGCCGTCGGGGTGGATGATATCATTGATGCCGTGCAGAATGAGCACACGGTCAGCGCCGGGGATGTTGACCTCGCGCTCAAAGCGGGCCATGCCCCAGGGGCCGTAGTGGCGGTGCTGCAGATGGCTGTACTCACGAAGTACGCGGCTGCCGCTGATTCCTCGGCGGATAACGGCAAGATCATCACGGCCGTTTTCCAGCAAACGCATTACCAGATGATCGGGCCAGCTCTGGCTGGTGATGCTGTCGCCGAAAGCAACGAGCGCGTGGGTGTTTTCATCAGCCAATACGTCGATCTCGGTCAGCAGGAAATAGATGCCGATGTCCTTGCCTTCCAGCAGGGAGAAGGCGGTGTGGTCGGTCAGGTCGCCCTCGGCATACTGACCGCCGCACAGCGGGCCGGAGCAGCCTACGCCGTTGATCATGCGGGTAAAATTGCCCAGATAAATGTTGACAACGAGATCCATGCCGGGCTCAACAGGCATTTCGAGCGCATCGCTGACCAAAGAGCTCTTGGCATCGATCACGCCGGTCTGCTTGCCGCCAAAGAGCACGGGAACGGTCTTGTCGGCATCGGGGGTGCAAACGGTTACGCGGGTGAGCTCGGTGGCTTCTTCGTTGAACAGATTGTCAAAGCGCAGACGTACGGCAGTGCCGCGAACGGTCAGTTTGAGCTTATAACGCAGGGTGATATTTTTGGCATACTGTGCGGCCTGTACATCGGCGAGGGAAGGGCTGGTGCCCCAGGCGGCTACCCATTTCTGATCCATGATGGTTTCCTCCTTGGTGTGTTCAGCGCGCAGTGCGCTGATTCATATAATGTTTCAGCATGATCGGCCAGTCAGTTTGAATGATGTTATAGCCCTTGTTCAAAAGCCATCCCCAGCCTTCGTCCATATGCCCGACAACGGAGATGTCATCGTTGTGACCGGCAGCAAGTACGTCCTGATGGTCGTAAACGATGGCGTTGGCCCATACGAGCAGACCGTCTTTGTTCATACGCTCCACGTACGCTTCGGTGGCAAATTCGCTTTCTTCCGTGTCGAAAAGCACCTCAGCGCCTACGTAACGCATGCCGCGCCTGCGCAGGGCTTCTGTTTCGGTATCACGGCCGCGCATGATGACCATATAGTTGATGTCGGTGGCTTCTTCCTCCATGTAGCGGTAGACGTCCTCGTTCGGTCCGGTTTTTACCACGATCTGATCTGCCATGCCATGACGGCGGATGGCTTTGACGATGGGGGCCACATTGTTCCAGAATTTATCTACATTGATGTAACAGCGTCCCTTGAGGTGTTCCAGAGCCTCATCAAAGGTGTTGATGCCAAACTGGGTAACAGTATCATCGCCGTTAAGAAAACGCATCTTGCGAATTTCCTCGGCAGGAAGAGCGGAAAGCCGCTTCTCAAGACCGAGGAACGGTTTTTCCATACCGGGATGGAATACGAAGAGCTCACCATCGCGGGAGTTGCTCACATCCAGCTCGATGATATCTGCGCCCTGCAAAAGAGCGGCGTCAAAGGCGGTGGTGGTATTGCCGGGAATGTTGCCGCCGCTGATGCCGCGGTGCGCTGTGATCAATGTACGGCTGAGAGCATCCTGTTTCAAACAAAAATGCATAGGCGGATCTCCTTGCAGAATTGTTTGCCACTGCAGGGGACGGTAAAGACCGTCCCCTGCAGTGGCAGCATATTAGTTTTCGCGGCAGAACTGCGCGTACATAGCGTTGTGGAAACGGCGGCGGAACTGTGCCTGCGCGTTGTTGTTGCGGGTGGGATGCACGCGGTTGGTCAGCAGAATGACGTAATAACCGGTGGTGGGGTCAATGCCGAAGGAAGTGCCGGTGAAACCGGTGTGACCAAAGGTGCAGTCGGGCATCAGATCGCCCAGATAGTTGCACTCGGTGCCGGCAAGGTGGAAGCCCAGACCGCGGTGGCTGTCCTTGCCGGGGGTATAGCAGCGGATGGCCTTCTCCAGCATGACGGAAGTGAGGAAATCCTTGCCGTTGCAGGCCAGCACGGTGCAGTACTTGATCACATCGCCGATGGTGCTGAACAGACCGGCGTTGCCGCTTACGCCGCCCTGAAAGCGGGCGTTCTCGTCATGCACGATGCCCACCCAGGCCTTGCCGGTAGCGGGGTCGATCTCGGTAGCGGCGATGTTGTCGCCCTTGGGGCAGTAGCAGGTGTTGGTCATCTGCAGGGGATCAAATACCATCTCCTGAGCCAGCACATCAAGAGGCTTGCCGCCAACCTTTTCCAGCACCTTGGTCAGGGTGATGTAACCCATGCAGCTGTAAGCGGGGCCACCGCCGGGGGTGTACTCCAGGGGCTGCTCCATCAGTACCTTGAAGATATCGGCAGGGGTCTCGCACAGCTCCTCCAGCAGGTAGGAGGGCTTGAAGCCTGCGGTGTGAGTCATCAGCTGGAAGATGGTGATGTTCTTTTTATCGGCAGGGGCTTCGGGGAAAAAGTCACCCAAAGTATCGTACAGAGCGATCTTGCCGTTTTCGATCATCTTGAGGGCAACGGTGGTGGGGCCCAGCACCTTGCACAGGGAAGCCAGGTCGTAACGGGTATCCAGATTGACCTTGGGACCGTCGATGCACAGGGTGCCTGCACAGCCAACGGCAAGCAGCTCGTCACCCTTGCCTACTGCGGCAACGCCGCCGGGGAAACTGCCGTTTTGTACGCCTTCCTCCAACAGGGAAACCAGAAGATTTTGCATGTTCGCGTTCATATGATCCAAAACTCCTTTCGTCAGGCGGTTTTCAACTGATGTTTCTGATACCACTTATCACTGCGGATGCGCTTGCGCAGCACGATTCCGCGTACGAGCATTTCAAAGCTGAGCGCCAGCCATACGCCGGGTACGCCAACGCCGAGGGTGATGGTGAGGATGTAACCGATGATGATGCGGCCCAGGAACAGCGTGGTCACGGAGACAACGCTGGGGAAGATGACGTCGCCCGCTGCGCGCAGTGCGGAGGGGATGATGTTGCTGTCACAGCCAAACAGCGTAAGCGCCGCGCCGCTGATGAGCAGGCTGGTGAAAATGATGGGCTTGGCAGCCTCGGAAGGCTGATAAAGCAGGAACCACAGGGGCATCGCAGCGATGTAGAGAGAGGTAAGTGCAAACACCACAAAGCGGCCTGCGGTGATGATCCTGATACAGTACTTGCGTGCCAGCTCGTAATGACGTGCGCCGATACACTGACCGCAAACCGTTGCCGCCAGCGAGATCATCGCGTTGCTGGTGGAGGAGAAAAGGTTGAAAATCGCAGATACGATGCCCTGCGCAGCCATTTCCATGGTGGTGAGGCGGGCAAGGTATACCTGCACCAGCAGCATGCCGCCCTGCAGCAGCACGGACTCGGAGGCGATCGGTACGCCGAGGTGGAAGATCTCGGAAACGATCTTTTTGGATACACGGAAGATCTCGCGTACGCGGAGATGGTACTCGTTGTGGATCATGAACATCCATACAAAGGCTACGATCATACCCAGCACGCGGGCTGCGATGAGGCTCCAGCCTGCGCCGTCCACGCCCATGATCATGCCGTTG
>JAZKYW010000333.1:0-2812 GCA_045612325.1 Candidatus Limiplasma sp.
AAGCGTGCGGGTGACGATTTTGATCATTTCTGTATTTTGAGCAAGGGCAGCTGCAAGCTTGTCTATGAAGCCGAAAATACCTCGCTGATCATTGACCTGTATCATGCAGGTGATTTTTTTGGCGAGATGGAAGCCATCGGCATGCAGACGACCGACCGCAGCCTCATTGCGCTCACGGAGTGTGATGTGTACCGCTTCACCAAAGAGCAGTTCCTTCATATGTGGAGCAGTTGCAGTGAAGTATCTATGTACATTTTCACCATGCACTGCGAGCGTCTGATGCGTGCGGGCAATGACAAGATCGACTCCGAGTGCATGTTCCTGCGTGAGAAAGTGTTCCGCCTGATTCAGCAAAACCTGAACGAGAATAACTATTTTCTCTATACCAAGGACGTGCTGGCAGAAATGGCAGGCGTATCCATGCGCAGCCTCAACCGTGCGCTGGCAGAATTGAAGCAGCTGAGGATCATTTCCGTTTCCTCCGGCGTGATCAGGCTGCAGATTTAACGCAAGGAAGAGAAGCATTGAAAAAGATGATGACTTTGTTGATCGTGATCGGGATATTGCTTGTCGGACTGACCGCGGTGTATCTTGCGGCGCGCGCCGTGTATGACCGCCAGTTTAACGAGCGTTTTACCACCGGACCGCAGGAAGCCTTCAGCCTTTCCGATTTTGAAACGCTTACGGCCAAACGGTTTACGTTCTCTGCCAAACAGGGGCATCAGCTGGTCGGATACCTGTATGAGCAGACGGATGCTGCCGAAACGCCCAAAGGCGTGATCGTCTTTGCTCACGGGCTGGGCGGCGGCGGACAGAACGGTTACATGGATATCTTCGACCATATGACCAAACGCGGCTATTATGTTTTTGCCTACGATGCAACCGCCAACGATGAAAGCGAAGGCGAAAAGGTAGGCGGACTGCCGCAGGGCATCATGGATTTGGATTATGCGATCGATTTTGTCTGCACCATCGATGAAGTGCGAGATCTTCCCTTGCTGCTGATGGGCTACAGCTGGGGCGCTGTTTCGGCGGTCAATGTGCTGAATGAGCATCCCGAAGCGGCGGCGGTCGTTTCGCTGGCGGGCTGCAATCGAACGATGGACCTGATCGAATATCAGGGCTACAAGCGTGTGGGGAAGGCAGCCAAACTGCTGATTCCCTTTGCATCCCTGCATGAGTATCTGAAGTACGGCAAATATGCGTTCTTCACCGCGCTCGATGGCTTTGAAAAGAGCGATTGCAGAGTGATGGTCGTCCATGGCGCAATGGACCGCACGGTGCCCATTGAAGCGGGATATGAAGCCTATTATGAAAAATACGGCTCGGATGAGCGCTTCGTTTTTGTCAAGTATGAAAACCGAAACCACGATTTGCTGGATGTTCGGAAAAACAAACGCGATTTTGAACTGATGGACAAAATCGCCGACTTCTTTGATGAAACATTGAATCAAAAAAGCAGCCTGTGATGATTCACAGGCCGCTTTTCTTTTATGTTCAGCGCAGATTGTCGTAGCAGGCTTTGAGCAATTCACCCGTGGGGTCGCAGCTGTGCTCCCAGTACATCAGACCGAGCAGGCCGTTATCCAGGACGTATTTGCACTTTGCCTTGATGGATTCGGCGTCATCGTAGCTGATGAAGGTGGAGCCGTCAAACAGGTAGGGAGCCTTGGCATGGTCATCCCAGTAGCGCACAAAGCCGTTTTTGTTGATGTAGCTTTCCAGCAGGTCGGCATAGCGGGGGCCGTAGCCGCCGAGGGTCTCGGTGGGCTGCAAAAGGCCATTGTTTTCAGCCTTTACGCCTTCCCACTTGCGGGAATAGAACGCAGCGCCCAGCACCAGCTTTTCCATGGGCACGCCGGCTTTGTTGAACAGCTTGGTCACATAATCGGCATTGCCTTCGGGGTAGGAGTTTTCCAGCGCGTAAAGGCTGGTATGATGGCGCGTGACCTTGAATTCCCAGTTGAGGTCATAGGTCATGAGCTGTACGTAATCGCAGATGGCGCCTACCTTGTCCATTTCGGTATCGCGCACAAAGTAATCACCGCCGCCTACCGCGATGGATACGATGCGGTCGGGGCCTGCGGCATTGCGCATTTCCTGCATCAGATAGGTAAAGTTTTGCTTGTCGGAGGGGTCGGCGTCGATGCCGGCAGCATCGTTGCAGGGGTATTCCCAGTCGATATCCACACCGTCCAGAGCGTATTCATCCAGCACTTTGCGCACGGATTCGCCGAACGCTTCGCGGCCTTCCTTGGTGCGGCTCATCAGCGAAAATCCGCCCGCGCCCCATCCGCCGATGGAAAGAACGATTTTCAAGGCAGGATTCAGCGCGCGTACACGGGCCAGCTGCTGCTTCAAATCGGGCAGATTGTGCATAGAGAGCAGACCGTCACGGATGAGACCAAAGGCGATGTTGACGTGCGTAAGACGCTGTGCATCCTCCGCGGTCATGCAGTCAAGTCCATTGCCGGTGGCGTAGCCCAACAGGATAGGTTGCATAAAGATACCTCCCCAAATGAAATTGTTGAACGCAAGTATGTGCTGATATTATACCATTTTCATCGAGTGAGCGTCAAGAAGGGCGCGGTGGCACGACTTTACAAAGGGTGTGGATTTTGGTATATTGTGAATATATGAGCCGCGAAAGGAAGTACCCATCTATGCAGCTGAATCAAGAGATCATTCAATACATCGAAGCACACGAGCAGGAGGCTTTTGAACTGCTCAAAGAGCTTGCGCAGATTCCCGCGCCTTCCAATCATGAAGAACTGCGCGCGGAGTTTTGCAAAAACTGGCTGGAAAAGCAGGG
>JAZKYW010000334.1:0-3052 GCA_045612325.1 Candidatus Limiplasma sp.
GGGTTGGAAAGTGGAATCACATTTGAGGATTATCCGCACAGTGATTCGTATGTGCTGGAACTCCGTGCCAAAGTAAACAAAGCCATTATGGACTGTCTTTGTTTGAACTGAAAAAATAATCTCCAACTTTTTGCAAAAAAAGGTTGACGGTGAGTCGGAAGTCTGCTATAATAATTTTCGCTGGTTCTGACAGGGAGAGATGGCCGAGCGGTTTAAGGCGCTGGTCTTGAAAACCAGTGATACCGAAAGGTACCGGGGGTTCGAATCCCTCTCTCTCCGCCAGCTCTTTACGAGCAAGAGCATATCACCGTCCACTATGCAGAAGTACCCAAGTGGCCGAAGGGGCTCCCCTGCTAAGGGAGTAGACTGGGATAACCGGTGCGAGGGTTCAAATCCCTCCTTCTGCGCCAAAAGAACGTTAATTCACAAGATTAACGTTCTTTTTCTTTTTGTATTTTGGTACATGTCTGTTGCATTTGTTCTATATTTTGAGTAAACTGTATCTTACCATCAACACGGAGGGATATGCATGAAAAAGGTTTCGAAAACAAATAAGAAAGCTGTGCCTGCTTGGGTTGCTGCTGTCATCGCAGTTGTAGTACTTGCGGCTGGTTTTGTGCTGTTCAAGGGCGTCTTTATTGGCAGCAATCAGGCTGATCTGCATTACGTACAAATCGATATCGCAGATTACGGCACCATTGTTGCTGAACTGAACGCTGAAGCAGCCCCCATCACGGTAGAGAACTTCCTGAAACTTGTGGATTCCGGTTTTTATGACGAGCTTACCTTCCATAGAATCATCAGTGGCTTTATGATTCAGGGCGGTGACCCCAGAGGCAACGGCACCGGCGGTTCGACTGAAAAAATCAAGGGTGAATTCAAAGCCAATGGGGTAGACAATCCCATTCTGCATGAACGCGGCGTACTTTCCATGGCTCGTTCTGCTGCTTATGACAGTGCCAGCAGCCAGTTCTTTATCATGCACAAAAAGGCCATGCATCTTGACGGACAGTATGCCGCTTTCGGCAAGGTGATCAGCGGTATGGAAGTGGTTGATGCTATTTGCGACAGCGTGCCTGTTGCGGACGGCAACGGTACTGTCCTCAAAGAAAATCAGCCTGTGATCACTTCTATCAAGCGCATTGAAAAGCCCGCGGAGTAACAAAAGTACATTCAAAAACAGCCCGCATCCAACATCGGATGCGGGCTGTTTTGTTTGGATGGCTTACTCGATGCCGCTCAGGTCGTAGTTATCGAGGAAGTTTTCGGCCTCTGCGCAAATCTCAGCCATACCGTTTTCATCAAACGGACTGGTGAGGCCAGCAGCCTTCAGCAGGTCGGTAAAGAGCATGCTGCCGCCGAGAGACGTATACTTCATATAGGTTTCAAAGGCGGACTTTTGATCCTTGCGAATCAGCAGCCAGAACTGAAGCGCTACGGTCTGTGCAAGGCAGTAATCGATGTAGTAGAAGGGGCGCTTGTAGATGTGGCTCTGACGCTGCCAGCCTTTGCCTTCACCGTAGAAAGGCACTTCATCCAGTTTGACCCAGGGCATGTAGACCTTGAGAAGGTCACGCCAGATTTGGTGACGCTGCTCGGGCGTATATTCGGGATGGTCATATACTTCGTGCTGGAAGTGGTCGACCATCGTGCCGTAGGGAATGAAGGTGAGCGCGCCTGCAAGATGCGTATAGCGGAACTTGCGGGCATCCTCGCCGAAGAAACCTTCTGCCCAAGGCTCAGCGAAGAATTCCATGGACATGGAGTGAACTTCGCAGCCTTCAAGGCTGGGCCATGCAGTATCAACGGGAATGCGGTTGCGGTTTACATAACCGGCAAAGGCATGACCTGCTTCGTGGGTGATGACTTCCACGTCATGAGCGGTGCCGTTGAAGTTGGCGAAAATGAAGGGGGATTTGATGGCATAAATGCTGGTGCAGTAACCGCCGGAAGCCTTGCCGGGCTTGCTTTCAACATCCAGCATTTCATGCTTGCGCATGTGATCCCAGAACTCCTTGGTTTCGGGGCTCAGCTCGGAGTAGAAGGTGGTACCCATGTTGAGAATATCTTCGGGCGTGCCTGCGGGCTTGGGATTGCCGCTGCGGAAAGCCAGGTCCTTATCGGCAAAGCTCATAGGATAGGTAAAGCCCATGCGCTCAGCCTGACGCTTGCAAACCTTCTCTGCAACAGGTACAAGATACTTCTGCACAGCCTTTCGGAAGGCATCCACATCCGTTGCCGTATAGCAGTTGCGGCGCATCTGGTCATATCCCAGAGGCGTGTAGTTGGCATGACCGAGTTTGCGGCCCATGCCATCACGCAGCTTGGTCAGCTGGTCGTAAAGGTCATCCAATTCCTCGCCATGCTGATTGTACCATTCGCCTTCTGCATTCCACGCAGCACGACGGACGTCATCGTTGGGGCTCAGTTTGTAGGGAGAAAGCTGAGAAAGCGTGAGCGTTTGTCCTTCAAAGGGAATCTGAGCAGAAGCAATCAGTTTGGTATAGCGGGAAACGAGAGCGTTTTCCTTCTGCATATCTTCCACCAGTTCAGGTACAAAGCTGCGTGCAGAAAGTTCTGCATTGATGAAAGATACAGCGCTGTACTTCTCTTCAAACTGCTTGCGATAGGGGCTGGTCAGAAGCGCGTTCATCCAGTTTTTGCGCAGCGGCTGAAGCTTGGGCGCTTCCTGATTGTAGAAGGTCATTTCAGCATCGTAGAATTCGTCGCGGGTATCAATGTCGCGGCGAATTTGCGCGATGGAACGCATCGTACGCATGGAAAGGCCTTCCACCTTTTCCATGGCAAGATAGCATTCCTCAGCCTCCTCAAAGGTAGCTGCGTTCTTCAGCTTATCGGTCAGCTCCTGAATTTCCTTTTTCAAGGCTTCCATGTCTACTCGCTTGTATTCGAGTTCGGAAAAAGTCATTGGAATCACTCCTTTTTAGATGAGTTGATTAACGAATGCGGAAGGTTTTGATTTCGTAAGGCTTGATGATGAAACTGAATTTGCCGTCAGTAAATGCCACATCGGCCTTTTTCTCTTCGATTG
>JAZKYW010000335.1:0-4439 GCA_045612325.1 Candidatus Limiplasma sp.
TTGGGAGGCTTGGGCAAAAGATGGCGGCTTTTGATCTCCACAAGCAGCGCCGCCATGGAAATGAACTCGCTGGCTTCTTCCATGTCAAAGTCGGGCGCGTTCTGCACAATAGCGATGTACTGCTCGGTGATGTCGCTCACAAAGATCTCCTGAAGGTCGATCTTTGCCTTGCCGATGAGAGTGAGCAGCAGGTCAAGCGGCCCGTCAAACTGTTTCAGGTGAACACTTACAGCCATCAGTACGCCCCCGTTATGCTCAACAGCAGGCGAAGCACCGACTGCTCCACCGCATCAAACGCAGTATTCAGAATGCCCGAGAGAGCGCCTGTAAAGCACAAAACCAGCAGCACCATACGCATGATCTGGTAGGTGTTGTAGTTCAGATTCAGGCGGCCCTTGAGCAGGATATCGTTAAAGATGTGATAGCCGTCCAGCGGCGGGATGGGCAGCAGATTGAAAAGGCCCACGGAGAGGTTCATGGTGCCAAACATCAGCAGGAACCTTTGCACATACTGCAGCCACGGATGCAGCATGGCGTCCGCGCTTTCAGGGCCTGCGCCGCCTACCAGCACCGCATAGCCGATGCCTTCGGAGGAGAGCAGCGCCTCTGCGCCGTAGTAGGCAATGATCTCGGGCTTCCACAAAAGGCCGTTGATGCCTACCGCAAGCGAGAGGGAAAGCAGAAACAGCGTGATGTTGACCGTGATGCCTGCCACGCTTACCAGAAAATCATCCCTGCGGTAGTTCTGAAAATTGCGGGTGTTGACAGGCACGGGCTTGGCCCAGCCAAAGCCGAAAAAGATGAGAAAGATGGTGCCCATCGGGTCCAGATGCTTGCGGGGGTCCATGGAAAGGCGGCCCAGCATTTTGGCGGTAGGGTCGCCGCACTTCCACGCTACATAGCCGTGGGCGATCTCATGCAGGATGAGCGTAAGCAAAATGGACGCTGCAAAATACACAAGATAGATCAAAAAATCCACAGGATCGGTGGTGAGCCAGTGAAACCAGCTTTCCAGCCTGTTGACGATACCCATCTGATCGCCTCCTTCATTACAAATCCGCCTTCAAATACATAAAAAGGCATGATAGATTATACCCCTATATGCCCCAAATAGCAAGCGGCAGCCCATTTGCGCCCGTACACCAAATAAAGTTTCTTTTCGGGAAGTTGCTTTACTTTGGGACGCTCACATTGTAAAATGGTTGCATATGCGACTAAAGAACTTCGAGTGAAGTGGAGGGTTCGGTCTTGACCGATTTGAAACGCTATCTGCGTCCTTTTTGGGGATATATGGGCCTGACGATGCTCATCAAGCTGCTGGGCGCCGTAACGGAACTGCTCATCCCCTATCTGATGGAAGTGATGCTGGATGTAAAAGTACCTGCAGGCCAGCTGCGCGGCATTTACGTCTGCGGCGCGCTGATGCTTCTGTGCGCGTTCTTCTGTCTGGCAGCCAACGTGATCGCCAACCGCATGAGCGCGGTAAGTTCCGGCAAGATCACGCAGGCCATCCGTCACGATCTTTTTGAAAAGCTGGAAAGCCTTTCCGCGCGGCAGATGGATAAGCTGACCACCGCATCCGCCGTGTCCCGTCTCACCAGCGATACCTACAACATCAACCAGTTTCTGGCGCGTACGCAGCGTCTTGGCATCCGCGCCCCCAGCCTGCTCATCGGCGGCATCATCATCATGCTTACGCTGGATGCAACCCTTGCGCTGGTGCTGATCGCCATGCTGCCCATTATCGCCCTGGTAGTGTACCTCGTCACCCGCACCACCATCCCCCTGTACACCAGTGTGCAGACCGTGCTTGATAAAGTGGTGCGCGTCGTGCAGGAGAACATTAGGGGCATTCGCGTCATCAAGGCGCTGAGCAAAACCGAGGACGAGAAGAAACGTTTCCACACCGTCAACGAGGAGCTTACCGCCACCGACCGCAAGGCAGGCACCATTGCCGCCATCACCAACCCCACCTCCTCGCTGGTGCTCAATCTGGGTCTGACGCTGGTGGTGCTCATCGGCGCCATTCAGGTCAACAACGACCACACCACCCCCGGCATGATCGTTGCCTTCCTGCAGTATTTCACCATGATTTTGAACGCCATGATGGGCGTTACCCGCATCTTCATCATGTGGTCCAAGGGCGAAGCCAGCGCCAAGCGTGTAAGCAAAGTGCTGGAGCTTCCGCAGGACCTGACCGTGGAGGAAGTGCTGGGCAAGGAAGAAAACGCGGCCCATATCGAGTTTCGCAACGTCTCCTTCAGTTACACGGGCAAGGGTGAAAATCTTACCGATATCTCCTTCAAGCTGGAGCACGGACAGGTGCTGGGCATTCTGGGCCCCACGGGCTGCGGCAAATCCACCATTCTGAACCTGCTGATGCGCATGTACGACCCCGACAAGGGGCAGATTCTGATCGACGGTCAGGACATTCGCACCATGGATACCGAGAAGCTGCGCAGCCGTTTCGGCGTGGTATTCCAGAATGATTTTGTCACCGAAGGCACCATTGCCGATAACATCCGTTTCTTCCGTGAACTTGACGACGCCGCCCTTGAACGCGCCGCCAAAGACGCGCAGGCGGAGTTCATCTCCCAGAAGGAAGGTCAAATGAACGCCGAGGTCATGGTGCGCGGCAACAACCTTTCCGGCGGTCAGAAACAGCGTCTGCTCATTGCCCGCGCTTTGGCAGCCGACCCCGAAATTCTGGTTTTGGACGATGCTTCCTCTGCGCTTGACTACCGCACCGACGCCAACCTGCGCCGTGCGCTGCGTCAAAACTACCGCAATACCACCACCCTGCTGGTGGCGCAGCGCGTAAGTTCCCTGCGCCATGCCGACCTCATCCTTGTGATGGATGACGGCTGCGTGACCGGCGCAGGCACCCATGAACAGCTCATGGAAACCTGCGAGGAATACCGCATCATCGCCCAAACGCAGATGGGCGACGGAAAGGAGGCGGTCTGATGTCCAATCCCGGTCTCATCGGCGGCGGACGCCTTCAGCGTGCCGAGATCAGCTCCCTCAAGGGCGACAACCGCAACCTCCAGCAGCAAAAGCTGAACAAGGGCGCATTGCTCAAACGCCTGTGGCGTTACCTTGGCCGCAACCGCATGCTCCTTGTGCTGGCGATGCTCCTTTCCCTCTCCAGCAGCCTGCTGGCCCTCTACGGCCCCAAACTTTCGGGTACAGCCATCAACGCCATCAGCCTTGGCAAGGGCAAGGTGGATTTTGAGGTGGTGTACCGCTGCGTTATCCTGATGGCTGTGTTCTACACGGCATCCTCCCTGCTCACGTTCCTGCTCAATGCCGTCATGATCCGCCTCTCGCGCACGGTATCCAAGCAGATGCGCCATGACGTGTTTGAAAACCTGACCGCTCTGCCCGTCAGCTATTTCGACCGTTACCAGACCGGCGATATCATCTCCACCATCACCTACGATGTGGATACCGTCAACCAAGCGCTCTCGACCGACCTGCTGCAGATTTTGCAAAGCGTGGTCACCATCACGGTCTCCTTTATCATGATGATGTCCATCGCGCCCGAACTGGTCGTGGTGTTCATCTTCACCATCCCGCTGACCATTTTCTTCGTGCGCTGGCTCACCGCAAAGGTGCGCCCCATGTTCCGACGCCGCAGCCAGAAGCTGGGCGCGCTCAACGGCTTTGTGGAGGAAATGCTCAACGGTCAAAAGACCATCCGCGCCTACGACCGCGAAGCCGCTGTGCTGGAACGCTTTGACCGGAAGAACGACGATGCTGTCAAAGCCTACACCATCGCGGAAGGCTACGGCACGGTCACCGGCCCCTCGGTCAACTGCATCAACAACATCTCGCTTGCGCTGGTCTGCATGTACGGCTCTGTGCTCTTCCTGCGCGGACGCATCGGTCTGGGCGATTTGTCCAGCTTTGTGCAGTACTCCCGCAAGTTCTCCGGCCCCATCAACGAAATCGCCAACATCATTGCCGAATTGCAAAGCGCCTTTGCCGCCGCCGAGCGCGTGTTCAGCCTCATTGACGCCGAGCCCGAGCCCGCCGACGCCGCCGATGCGGAAGTGCTCACCGATGTGCGCGGCGACGTAGCGCTCAAGAACGTGGACTTCTCCTATGAGGAAGGCAAGCCCATCATCGAAAACCTGAACCTGCATGCCAAGCCCGGCTCCCTCACCGCCATCGTAGGCCCCACGGGCGCAGGCAAAACCACCATCATCAACCTGCTGATGCGCTTCTATGATGTAAACAGCGGCAGCGTACTGGTGGATGACAAGGACGTGCGCAAGCTCACCCGCGCTTCGCTGCGCCGCGCCTACACCATGGTTTTGCAGGATACATGGCTTTTCCACGGCACGATTTACGAAAACATCGCCTACGGCAAGCCTGACGCCACCCGTGAGGAGGTCATTGCCGCCGCCAAGGCTGCACGCATCCACTCCTACATC
>JAZKYW010000336.1:0-2936 GCA_045612325.1 Candidatus Limiplasma sp.
GAGCGTTGAGCAGCTGACGCTTGTACTCGTGCAGACGCTTGGACTGGGTGTCAAAGATGAAGGAGGGATCGATGTCGATGCCCTGACGCTCCTTGATCAGCTTGGCCAGACGTTCCTTGTTGTGCTTCTTCACCTTGTCAAACTCGTGACGGAAGGCGGCGTCATCAGCAAAGGGCAGCAGCTTCTGCAGCTCAGCAGCGTCACGCTTGAAGCCGGAGCCGATGGTCTCGGTCAGCAGGTCGGTGAGAGCGGGGTTGGAGCTGAGCAGCCAGCGGCGATGGGTGATGCCGTTGGTGATGCCGCGGAACTTGTTGTTCTCCAGCAGGTAGTAATCGTGGAACAGATCGTCCTTGAGGATCTGGCCGTGCAGGCCGGATACGCCGTTTACGCTGTTGGAGAAGGCAACGCACAGGTTAGCCATATGTACCTGACCGTAGGCGATGATGGCCATGTGGCCGATGCGGTCCCACTGGTCGGGATAGTAGTTGAAGAGCTTGTTGCACAGGCGGCGGTTGAGCTCCTCGAGGATCATGTAGATGCGGGGCAGGGTGGTCTTCATCATATCGACGGGCCACTTTTCCAGAGCCTCAGCCAGCACGGTGTGGTTGGTGTAAGCCACGCAGCGGTAGGTGATGTTCTGGGCCTTCTCCCAGGTGAGGCCTTCACGGTCGACCAGCAGGCGCATCAGCTCGGGGATGACCAGAGCGGGGTGGGTGTCGTTGATGTGGAAGGCGCACTTTTCGGGCAGCAGATCCCAGTTGTCGCCGTAGAACTTCTTGAAGCGGTTGATGGCGTACTGCATGGTAGCGCTTACAAAGAAGTACTGCTGACGCAGACGAAGCATCTTGCCTTCGTAGTGCTTGTCGTCAGGATAGAGAACCTTGTTGATGACCTCAGCCATCATCTTCTCTTCCATGGCCTTCATGTACTCGGCCTCGCCGAAGCGGCGCAGGTCGATGGTTTCCTGGCTGCGGGCAGACCAGGTGCGCAGGGTGTTGACGCACTCGTTGTCGTAGCCCAGAACAGGCATGTCGTAGGGCACAGCGTCGATCTTGTAGGCGTCTACCAGATCGTACTGGGCATTGCCCCACTCGTCAACGCTTTCTTCTACATGGCCGTTGAACTCAACGGTCACGGTGTCCTCGGTGCGGGCAACTTCCCATACGTTGCCGTTCTGCAGCCAGTTGTCGGGCAGCTCAACCTGCTGGCCCTCAACGATCTTCTGGCGGAACAGGCCGTACTCGTAACGGATGGTGCAGCCCATGGCGGGGATGTCCAGAGAAGACAGGGAATCCAGGAAGCAGGCAGCCAGACGGCCGAGGCCGCCGTTGCCCAGAGCGGGGTCGGGCTCAACGGGCAGGATGGACTGCAGGTCGATATCCAGCTCCTTGAGAGCCTGCACATAGTTATCCTCATTGCAGAGGTTGATAACGTTGGTGTTGAGGCTGCGACCCAGCAAGAATTCCATGCTCAGGTAATAAACCTGCTTGCGGTTCAGCTCGCGGTTGCGCATGCGGCTGTCCATCCACTTTTTCATGATCTGGTCGCGCACGGTGGAGGCCACGGCACGGTAGATCTGCTGGGAGTTGGCTTCCGCTACGGTCAGGCCGTAGTAGCGCTGCAACTTACCAACGATTTTTTCCTTGATGGAGGCCACGTCGTAAGTGGTAGTGGGCATAGTGTTTGCTCCTTCTTGATGAAACCTCGAACGCCGCCAAAGCCGCGTTCGTGCTGCTTTTGCCTTTTGCAGCATCCGTTCCATACCATTTTAGTTTAGACAGAACGGCTTATTATATCACGGAAGTTTGCAATGCGCAAATTTTTCCATACCAAAAACCCCGGAAAAATCAAGCTTTTTGCAGTTTTTTGACAACCTTTTTGCAAAAATACAACAAAAAACAATCATGAGGGCTTCAAGTACCGGATATCATTTTTTTCCTTGCAGCGCAAACCGCTTTGACTTATAATGTCTGTTAGCACATCATTTAACGCAACGGAGGAAGAATCCCATGTCTGCTTTCATTGGTTCTGTTGTCGGCAATCTGATAACCGGTTTGGAATGGATATTCTATTCCATGCCCACGTGGGCGTGGTTTGCGCTTGCGGCTGTGGCAGTGGTGCTTGGCATATGGGCATTGGGTGTGGACGAATTTTCGGAGCTGGTCTCTGAAAGCCGCAGCTTTCACAGCCTCGCCTCCTCTTTCGGCATGGGCTACCTGTTCATGCTTGTCACCCAGGCCATCCATGATGGCAATTGGGGATATGCCTTTGTGACGCTTGCCAAAAATGATATGACGTTTTCTGCCTTTGATCCCTCCACGTGGCATTTTACGTTCTGTGTCTTTATGCTTTTACTGCTGGTGAGCACGCTGAGCGCGTTTTTCCTGGCAGGTGGCGTATCCTTTCACCAAATCATGCTGACCCTCACGCTGGATGTCGTATGGGCGGTGGTAGTGCGCATACTGCAGTCGGACGGTCTGGCGCTGCTTTTGGCTTTGCCTCGCTTCGTTATGAGCGCGATCATCTTCTTTGGAACGCCTGTGTGCATGCTGATATCGATCGTTTATTTGTTTTCCAATCCCAAGAAGGAATTGCAAGAGGAAAGGATTGCGAAGTTTAAAGAAAAGCACAACCGCCGCGAAATGGCGATACGCATGCCCACTACGCTCACCCTGCCCAACGGCATCGTTGTACATAAAACACCCTCCACCTCCTCTGACAATGGGGCTATCGTGTACAGATACGAAGACCGCTTCCGCGCGTTTACCGTATCTGCCAGCAATATCGTCACCCTGCCTGACGGAACGCAGGAAATACTGATCAAGGGCGATTTTCTGGAAGAAACTCCCGATCTTCACATCCCTCTGCCCGTCAAGGTAAACGTGAAGCATTAACATGCATAGAAAAACACCCCCGACCGCACGATGAACTGCGTC
>JAZKYW010000337.1:0-4322 GCA_045612325.1 Candidatus Limiplasma sp.
GGCGTGCTCACCTTCCGCTCCGGTCCCATGCGTCAGAACGCTGCCTACTCCACCGTTGAGGTGACCAATGAGCAGCTGCAGCTGGTATGGAGCCAGCCCATTGGCAGCATGCGCATCAAGGACGGCAGCGTGCACGGCGTAGCCGCTCCCGGTCAGCCTGTCATCGTCAAGTGGCCCACCGAGCTGCGCAAGAACATGGGCCTGTACGATACCGCCAAGGAAGTCGTAGCCCTGAAGGAAGTCATCGTAGCCGGTCAGGACGGCAAGGTGCACTTCTACAACCTGCTCACCGGCGAAGCCACCCGTGACGCCATTGACCTGGGCGCTCCCAGCCGCGGCGGCCTGAGCGTTGCCACCAACGGCACGCCCATCCTGGCTGTAGGTCAGTACAACAGCAAGCTGGCCAACAAGACCGTCAAGAACGGCCTGCACATCCTCGACCTTGTGACCAACAAGAAGACCATGCTCATCGCAGGCGACGGCGAGGATAAGAACAGCAACTACTCCGGCGTTACCGGCGCTCCTCTGTTTGACAACTACACCGGCACCATGATCTTCGGCGGTCAGAACGGCGTTCTCTACACCGCTGAGTTCGGCGCCGTGAAGGACAGCTACAACTATCCCGCCAATGTGGTCGAACTTTCTTCCTCCCTGCAGGGCTACAAGACCGTTGTGGGCGAGCAGAAGAAGACGCTGACCAACATCGACGCCAGCGTTGCCATGTACAACAACTATGTGTACTACGGCGACCAGGACGGCATGCTGCAGTGTGTGGACGTCAACACCCTGACCCCCGTTTGGGTCGTGGATACCGAGGACAACATCGACTCCACCCCCGCTCTGGATGTGGAAGACGGCGAGAAGGTCGTGCTCTATACCGGCAACACCATCACCAACCGCACCCTCAAGAGCGCCAAGGCTGCCATCCGCCGCATCGACGCCCTCACCGGCGAGGTGGAATGGGTACATGAGATCGAAGGTCTGGCCTACGTAGCCAAGCAGGATATCGGCTGCTACGCCAGCCCCGTCATCGGTCAGAACAGCATTGCCGACATCGTCATCTACACCGTATCCTACGGCCGCGAAGCCGCTCACGTGATCGCGCTGAACAAGGTGGACGGCTCTCTGGTATGGGAGACCGTGCTGGGCAGCCCCAGCATCTCCAGCCCCGTAGCCGTTTACAACAAGGAAGGCAAGGCATGGCTCATCCAGGCTGAGCAGAGCGGCAAGATCCACCTGATGGATCCCCAGAACGGCGCTATCCTCAGCACCCTGAAGCTGGATCCCATCTCCAACCCCGAAGCCAACATCGTGCTGGAAGGCTCTCCCGCCGTATACGGCAACCTGCTGGTCATCGGCACCATGGGCAGCGAAGCCGGCGGCGTATACTGCATCAAGATTGATTAACGAAAGAGGCGATCTTTTATGAAGATCTATCTGGACGCGATGGGCGGCGACAACGCTCCCCTGGCACCCGTAGAGGGCGCCAAGGAAGCGCTGGGCTGGTACCCCGAGCTGCATATCGAGCTGGCAGGCCCCATTGATATTGTACAGAAGACGGTAGATGAGGTATTTGGCGAGCAGGATGCTCAGCTGCGCAGCCGCATCACGCTGACCGACTGCCCCGAACTGATCACCAACAACGAAGCGCCGGTCATGGCCGTGCGCAAGAAAAAGCAGAGCGCCATCGTAGACGGTATGCTCAAGCTGCGCGACGGAGCGGTGGATGCGTTCGTATCCGCCGGCTCCACCGGCGCGGTGCTCTCCGGCGGCATGTTCCGTCTGGGCCGGCTCAAGGGCATCGACCGTCCCGCGCTGGCTCCGCTGCTGCCCAACGGCAGGGATTTCTTCCTGCTCATCGACTGCGGCGCGAACGTTGACTGCCGCCCCGAGTACCTGCATCAGTTTGCCATGATGGGCAAGGCCTACATGGAAGGCATGCGCGGTGTGGAAAATCCCCGCATCGGTCTGGTCAACAACGGCGCGGAGGCCGAAAAGGGCTGCGCGCTCACCAAGGAGACCTATGAACTGCTCAGCGCCGACAAGCGCCTCAACTTTGTAGGCAATGTCGAAGCCCGCGACATCACCGCCGACACCGCCGATATCATCGTCTGTGACGGCTTTGTGGGCAACGTCATCCTCAAGTTCATGGAGGGCGTTGTAGGCACGCTGATGGGCATCATCAAGCAGGAGATCTACGGCGATTTCCGCTCCAAGCTGGGCGGCCTGATGGCCAAGCCCGCTTTCCGCCGCGTCAAGAAAAAGCTGGACTACAACGAAGTCGGCGGCGCGCCCCTGCTGGGCGTTCGCGGCAACGTAGTCAAGGCTCACGGCTCCTGCAAGGGCCATGCCATGGCATGCTCCATCCGTCAGGCCGTCAAGATGGTGGAAGGCGATGTCGTGGGCAAGATCGAAGCCATGCTGCCCAAGGCCGAGACTGCTGCCGAAGAATGAAATTCTCGCGGATGCGCCGCGTTGAATGATCGAGTTTGATTCATATACAGATACGATTAGGAGGACGAAAACCATGACTTTTGAAAAGATCCGCGGTATGATCGCCGAACAGCTGCAGGCCGACGCTGCCAGCATCACCCCCGAGACCCGTCTGGTAGAGGACCTGAAGGCCGACAGCGCCAACATCATGGTCATGATCCTGGAACTGGAAACCGAATTCGGCATTGAAGTGGAGGACGAAGTGATCCTCACCCTCAAGACCGTAGGCGACGTTGTCAAGTATATCGACGCTCATCAGTAAGGCTGACAGCCTTTACGCCCCCGGCGGAAGAACCGCCGGGGGCGTAAGCCGTATTTTATCACGGGAGGAATATCATGTACGAACTGCAAAAGGCATTGGGCTACACTTTTCGCAATGAGGCTCATCTTCGCCTGGCGCTGACGCATCCCTCCACAAAGCTGCCGGACAATCAGCGCCTGGAATTTCTGGGCGACGCGGTGCTGGAGTTTTGCGTCAGCGACATGCTTTATCACAAATATCCCAAACTTCATGAGGGCGAGCTGACCGCCCGCCGCGCTGCCCTGGTGTGCGAGCGCACGCTCAGCGCCATCGCCCGTTCGCTGGATATGGGCCGCTGCCTCATCATGGGCCACGGCGAGGAACAGACGGGCGGACGCGAAAAGGCCAGCATCCTTGCCGACGCCATGGAGGCCGTACTGGCTGCCGTGTATGTTGACGGCGGCTACGAGGCTGCGCGTGACGTTATCCGCGCGCTGTTTGCCGAGGATGAACGTCTCATCGCCTGGCGCGGTCACGATGACAAGAGCGCCCTGCAGGAGTATACGCAGGCGCACGGGCTGGAACTGCCGGCGTATGAAATCATCGCGCAGGAAGGCCCCGACCATCACCGCACGTTTACCGCACAGGTGAGCGTAATGGGCAAGCCGGTAGCCATCGGCGTGGGCAAGAGCAAGAAAGCTGCCGAGCAGGCTGCTGCCAAGACCGCGCTGGAAAGCTATCACAAGTGACCTCCGGCGCGGAGAACGTAGGGCAGGGGCAAAGCATCCCTGCAAAGGAGTTTCTTGAATGCGTTTAACCAAACTTGAGATATACGGTTTCAAATCGTTCGCCAAGCGTACCGAGATCGTTTTCCCGCAAAACGTAACGGGCATCGTGGGCCCCAACGGCAGCGGCAAAAGCAACATCGGCGACGCCGTGCGCTGGGTGCTTGGCGAACAGAGCGCCCGCATGCTGCGCGGCCAGAGCATGGCTGACGTTATTTTCAACGGCACCGAAAAACGAAAAGCGCTCAACTACTGTGAGGTCACCCTCACGTTTGACAATACCGACCATCAGCTCAACGTAGCCTTTGACGAGGTAAGCATCACCCGCCGCGTGTACCGCAGCGGCGACAGCGAATACCTGATGAACGGCGCAAGCTGCCGTCTGCGCGATATCGTGGAGCTTTTCCGCGATACCGGCGTTGGCAAGGAAGGCTACTCCATCATCGGTCAGGGCCGGATCGACGAGATCCTTTCCCAGAAGGGCGAGGATCGCCGATTGGTGTTTGAGGAAGCGGCGGGCATTGTGAAGTTCAAGGCACGCAAGGACGAAGCCCAGAAGAAGCTCACCCGCACGCTGGAAAACTTGAGCCGTGTGGAGGATATTCTGGAGGAGATCTCCAACCGGCTGGGGCCGCTGGAATCCCAGGCGGCTACCGCCCGCGCCTATCAGGCGCTGGCCACGGAGCTGGCGGATATGATCCACTACATCATGGCCATTGCCGCCATCAATGGGCTGGATATGAACAAAACCATTCTCGAAAAGGATAAAAAAGCTTCCATCAAATATCATCACAATATGAATC
>JAZKYW010000338.1:0-3780 GCA_045612325.1 Candidatus Limiplasma sp.
GCTGTTGTCCAGCTGATAATCCGCAGGCAGATAGCCGGGGTCAGCCATGAAGCTGTAGCTGCCTTCGGTGTACTCCTCAGTGTTGGAGTAGAACACGCTGTCCCAGTTGGCGCTGTCTACGATTTTCATCGTGATGGTCGCCGTCTTGGGAGCGGGCGGATAGTAGGTCGCGGTGAAAACGACCTCATACATATCGGCGGTGCCGTCACTGTATACATTGACGTTCACGCTGCCGCTGTTGTCCAGCTGATAATCCGCAGGCAGATAACCGGGGTCGGCGATAAAGCTGTAGCTGCCCTCGGTGTACTCTTCGGTGTTGGAGTAGAACACGCTGTCCCAGTTGGCGCTGTCCACGATTTTCATCGTGATGGTAGCGTAGCGAACCACCTTGGTATAGTAGAAATCAACATTGTAATGGCTGAGCAGACCGTTGCCGTCCATGGTAACGGTCACGCTGTCCGCGCCGGTGAGCTCGTAGCCATCGATGGACTCGGCATAGAACGTCTTGCCTTCCATGCCAACGCTGTCGGAGTAGCCGCCGATCCACTGGCCGTTCTGATCAAAATAATTGATCTGAACAGGCTGGGGATCAAAATGCATCGGGGGCTCTTCGGGCATAGAACGGGTGGAGATGTACAGCGGATAAGCGCCCGCATAGCCGCCGCCCTGATAGACTTCGATCATGGTAGCGATGGCGGAGCCGTCCACGGCGCCCGCATCGGACGCGTACAGCTGATAACCCGCGGTGGAGTTATAGGTATCCCCCACGCCTTCGGGCGCAACGATCTCCAGCGTTACGCCGTTTTGCAGCGCATCAGCGGGTACGGTGGCCCAATAGACGGGCTGCTGCTGATACAGCGCAGGCATAACGCTCACGCTCTGCGTGCTCTCCCCTGCGGGATAGGACAGGTACAGCGTGGGCAGCTTGGACAGATCCTGTGCCAGTGCTGCCATGGGCAGAGCAAATTGTGACAAAATGATGAAAAGGCTCATCATCAGTGCCGCAGCTTTCTTCAACCCGGGCGCGATACGTTTGAACATATATGAAATCCTCCTTATCATAAGGCTTTTCCCTGTTTATCGGCTCCCGGAAGGACCTTTGGAGCCATTCTTATTGTACGGGCTTTACAGATATGTGTCAAGGTGAAGCCATGCCGAATGCGTCATATTTTTTCATTATTCCTACGCATTTTCGAAACATTTTCTTTTTCCTTTCATGCTTTGTTTTTACAAAGATAAAAGCATCAGCTTTTTCACGTTTTCGCAAGGGGTATGCGCCTTCGGCATCGAATATTGTAAAGAAGCAACCTTAGGAGGTAATGACCCATGAACAATAACGCCGACCTGCGCGAAACGCCCATTTCCGAGGAAACGGTATTTAACGGCCTGATCATCAATGTCAATCATATGCAGGTTGAACTGCCCAACGGACAGAAAGCCCGCCGTGAAGCCGTTTGCCACAAGGGCGGCGCAGCCATCATCCCCATTGACGAAAACGAGAACATCTACATGGTGCGCCAGCATCGCGTCATCGTGGATGAAATGACGCTGGAGATTCCCGCTGGCAAGCTGGATTACGAAGGCGCGGATTTCCGTGACGCCGCCATCCGCGAGCTTGAGGAAGAGACCGGCCTGCGCGCTGAAAACGTTGAGCTGCTCACCAACGCCCTCCCCAGCCCCGGTTACACCCGCGAGCAGCTGGGCATTTACATGGCTACGGGTCTGAGCCAGCACGAGGACCATCCCGACGAGGATGAATTCCTCCATGTGGAAAAGCTCCCCCTGAAGGAAGCCATGGAGCGCGTGATGACCGGCGAATTCCGCGACGCCAAAACCATCATCGGCATCATGATGGCATGGTACCGCCTGCACGGCTATCAGCAGCCCGCTAAATAATCAACGAAACACAAGGGCTTCGCATTCCCTGTTTTGTTGCATTCACGGATGAAAATTTTTGCAGATGTTTTTTCAAATGTCTGCTGTCATCATCCGTCCAAACCGAATGGTAAGGAAGTTTTTGTCTGCCATGCAAACCTATCTGGATGTTTTTTCTCACCTGCCCACACTGCTCACCCCCCGCCTTACGCTCAGACCCGTGCGTATGACGGATGCGGAGGATATTTACGAGTACTCCCGCGACCCTGAGGTCGCCCGCCATGTGCTGTGGGATGCGCATACCTCCATCCACCAGACGCGCAATTATCTGCGTTTTCTTATCCGCCAGTACCGAAACGCTGCCCCCGGCACCTTTGCCATCGCCCTGCGCGATACGGGCAAAGTCATCGGCACCATCGGCTTTATGTGGGTGCAGACGGATAACCGCTCCGCGGAGGTCGGCTACAGCCTTAGCCGCAGCTACTGGAATCAAGGCTACATGACCGAGGCGCTCAGAGCCATTGTGGAATTTGGTTTTACCAAGCTCAACCTCAACCGCATCGAGGCGCAGCACGAATGTGACAACCCCGCCAGCGGACGCGTGATGCTGCATGCAGGCATGCAGCACGAAGGCACGCTGCGCCAGCGGCTTTACAACAAAGGACGCTATGTGGATGTGGACCTGTACGCTGTGATTCGCAGCGACGTCATCCGCAAGCCCTGACAAAGGAGCCTGCCATGCGTACCAAAAAACGTTTTTGGCTGCTGCTCGCTGTGCTGATGCTTTGCCTCAGCGCATGTGGCAAAAGCAGCAGCAGCAAGTTTCAGGATGCTCTTGACCTGTTTGCCGGCGGCGACTATGCCGAAGCTGCCACCGCGTTTGAAGCGCTGGGCGATTACTCAAGCGCCCCCACCTATGCCGCCTACTCGCGCGGACTGGTGCTGTATCAGCAGGGGCAGTACAGCGCAGCCGAGCCGTATTTCGCCTCTTCCAGAGAGTTCATGTACGGCGAGGAGCGCTACCGCTACTGTCACGCCTATGTCCTGCTTGAAAACGGGCAGTTTACCGAAGCCGCCGAAGCGTTTGCCGCTATGGGCGCATTTGAGGATGCGCCCCTGCAGGCCGCCTACTGCCGCGCCCGAGCAGCCGAGATCGACCGCGATTACCAGACCGCTCTGTACAGCTTTGCCGAATGCGTCACCGTGCAGGATGCGGAGGACCGACTCTATCATCTGCAAGGCCAACTGTACAACCACGCCATCGATTGCAAAAACGAAGGCAACTACAAAGACGCCATGACGTTTTTCACCATGCTTGGCGATTACCTGAGCGCTGCCGATCAGGCCATCCAGTGCAAGGATATTCTTCAGGAGCAGCAGTATGCCGATGCCGAAATGCTGGAAAGCCTCGGTGATTACCAAAGCGCATTCGAACTGTTCAACGCCCTTTCGGGCTACCGCGACGCTGCCGACCGTGCGCAAAGCCTTGCCAACCGCCTCGGCATCGAAATCAAGCCCGGCGATTCCCGCTATTAACAACACCAATGACGGAGGATGATTTTTCCCATGGCTAAGCTTTATTTCCGCTACGGAGCAATGGGCTCCAGCAAAACCGCCAACGCCATTATGGTGCGCCACAATTATCTGGAGCGCGGCCAGAAAGTGCTGATGCTCAAGCCCCGTCTGGATAACCGCGACGGCGAGACCATCGTTGCCAGCCGCTGCGGCCTCAAGTGCGAGTGCGCCTTTATCGAAGACCTGGACCAGTTCGACCTGTCTGCCTACGATTGCCTCATCGTGGATGAGTGCCAGTTCCTGAACAAAACGCAGGTACAGCGCCTCGTTTATGTGGTGGATACCATCGGCGTGCCCGTCATCTGCTACGGTCTGCGCGCCGACTTCCAG
>JAZKYW010000339.1:0-5957 GCA_045612325.1 Candidatus Limiplasma sp.
GCTTGATATACTCGCCCGGCGCAAAATGCAGCATAACTGCGCTGTCCAGATACGCCTTGGGAATCACATGCAGGAAGGAAGCCCCGCGGTGCTGCAATACGTTCAACTCCTAACAGAAAAAAGCAAAGTTCCTCCCCGTACTTTCGCACGGGGAGGTGTTTATATAACAGGGATTAGTCCAGGGGAGCGGGGAAGTTTTCAGCAACGTCGATCTTGCCCAGTTCCCAGGGAGAAACACTGTTCTCGGGGTTCTCGAAGTAGTAGGGGTGCAGCAGGTAAGCCAGCTTCTCGATAGCCTTGATGGTACGGGGGCCAAAGCGCTTCATCAGGCTGGAATCGTAGTAAGCAACGCGGCCGGTCTGCACAGCTTCGGTCTCGTTGAAGGTGGGACGGGTCATGATCTCGTACAGGCTGGTAACTTCGAAGTCGTAAGCACCGGGCCAGTAGGGGCTGAGGATGACCTGAGGATCACGCTTGGAGATCTCGGCAAAAGCCTCTTCGCCATAGCCTTCGTACAGGTTGATGTAGCCTTCGCCATCGTTGAAGATGTTCACGCCGCCGGCGATCTGGATCATCTGGTCAAAGGGAGTGTTGCCGCCCTCGGTGTAGGGACCGTACTTGCCCCACTCGCCGTAGTCGGACTGGTGAGCGATCTCGAAGTAGGTGCGGATCTGAGTCAGGTCCTTGGTGATGGCCTTGATCTCTTCGATGCGGGCATAGTAGCCGGCAACCAGTTCTTCAGCCACTTCCTTCACGCCCAGCTTTTCGCCCATGTCGATCATCATGTCGTAGATCTGGTCGATGCTTTCGGGAACATAGCAGTAGGTGGGATAGCCCTGAGCGGTCAGGGTCTCGACCCAGCCGATCTGCTCGGTGCCTTCGCAGAAGATGATGGTGGGCTTCAGGCCGTCCAGGATGGCCTGATTGTAATCGTAGAACTTGGAAACAACGGCAACTTCCTTGTACTCGCCGTCAGCACCGGGCTTCTGGCCCAGTTCGTACTCAACGTCGAAGTCCTGAGTGTCGGTGTCATAATAGAACTGGTAGGGCTGATAGCCGCCGGTGGTGGTGGCAGCTACGGGGTAGTCGGTGTAAGCGGACCAGCCGACGATCTTGTCGCCCAGGCCCAGAGCGTATACACACTCAACCATGGAGGGAGCCATGCAGACGATGCGCATTTCTTCGGCGGTCTCGGTGGTCTCGGCTACAGCCAGGTTCACGCTGCACAGCAGCAGGACCATAGCCAGAAGCAGGCTGATGAGTTTCTTCATGATATCTTCTCCTTTGTTTTTTATTTATACGCCCAAAGGCGCATAAGTACGTTTTAGTGACCGGCCATGTATTCCTTCTGCTTTTCGTTGAGGGTATCGAAGCTGCCGCCAAGGGTCTTCAGCTTCAGCGCAGCTACATAGCGATCCTGTTCCTCGGGAATGTTGTAGACCTTGTTTTCAAGGTTCTTGTGATTCTTGAGGATGTATTCGGCAGCGATGGCCTGCATGGCGAAGGACATGTCCATGATCTCCACGGGATGGCCGTCGGCAGCGGCGATGTTGACGATGGCAGCATCCGCCATGGTGCAGATGAGACGGCCGTCGGGCATGCGGTAGCCGTAGAGGTTCTTGCGCATCTCCTTGCGAGAAACAGCCATCTTTTCGAGGCCTTCCACGTCGATCTCGATGTTGAAGTGGCCGGCATTGGCAAGGATGGCGCCATCCTTCATCACGGCAAAGTGCTCGGGACGGATTACGTCACAGCAGGAGGTGGCAGTGATGAATACATCGCCCAGCTTGGCAGCCTCGTCCATGGACATGGCGCGGTAGCCGTCCATCACAGCCAGAATGGACTTGATGGGGTCGATCTCGGTAACGATGACCTGAGCGTTGAGGCCGCGGGCGATGGCAGCGATGCCCTTGCCGCAGTAGCCGTAACCGGCAACAACAACAGTCTTGCCGTTCATCTGCAGGTTGGTGGTGCGCATGATGGCGTCCCACACACTCTGGCCGGTGCCGTAGGTGTTGTCAAAGTAGTGCTTGCAGCAGGCGTCGTTGACGGCCATGCAGGGGAAGGCCAGCTCGCCCTTGCGCTCCCAGCCATAGAGGCGCTGTACGCCGCTGGTGGTTTCTTCGCAGCCGCCCATGCAGCGGTCGGCATACTCCTTGCACTCGTGCAGCAGCAGGTTGATCAAATCGGAGCCGTCATCGATGACGATGTCGGGGTGGCAGGATACGGTTTCCTTCCACAGTTCCACGGTCAGCTCGGGGTCAGAGCCGTGGATGGCGTTGACGGTGATGCCGTCATCCACCAGAGCAGCGCAAACACTGTCGTTGGTGGAAAATGCGTTGGAGCCGGAAACGTGCATTTCGGCGCCGCCGCGGGCGAGGGTCTTTACCAGCCAGGCAGTCTTGGCTTCCAGATGAATGGAAAGCGCAATTTTGAGGCCGGCAAAGGGCTTTTCTTTTTCAAAACGGTCACCGATGGCGTTGAGCACGGGCATATGCTGAGCTACCCATTCAATACGCTGGTGACCTTCTTCTTTGAGATTGATATCCTTGATGCGGGACATGACTGTTCCTCCTCTCGATGAAGACAGACTTCTGCCTCACTGATGTTACTCTACCACATTTGAACTTCCGTCAACAAGGACATTTGTCCGCATAGCATCGGAAAGTTCGCCTTTTGCCCATTGAATTTCTGATTATATTTTTGAATTCAGCAAAAAAATCGTACTCTTGCGCCTACGCAGGCACAAGAGTACGATAAAGCACAAAAATCGTTCGGTTTTGATAGCAAGCCGTCTGTCTTGCGTCAAGCCTTCCATTCCAGCTCGGCGCTGAGGGGATAGTGGTCGGACAGGTAGACGCCGTTTTCGCAAACGGTCCACTTTTCATAGCCCTTGCACTCCAGATTGCCGCGAACATAGATGTAGTCGATCTTTTCGGTGCTTTCCTTGCCGTAGCCATGGAAGGTATAGCCGGAATCGGGGGTCACTTCCGTCCAGTCGCCGTGCTCCTCGTAAGCCTTCCAGATGATGGAATCGGGCAGGTCGTTGAAGTCGCCGGCCATGATGACGGCAGCATCGGGGAACAGCTCGTGGCTGTCGATGTGCTCCAGAGCCTGCTTCAGGCCCAGACGGCGGGCTTCCGCTCCGCGGTGGTCCAGATGCACGTTCAGCACGCGCACGACCTGCTCGGCAGCGCGGTCAAACAGCAGCACTTCGGTAACCACGCGGGGACAAACGCTCTGCTCTTCAAAACGGGAGCCGGGCACATAGGGCGTGGGAGACATCCAGAAGGTATTCATCTCTACCAGATTGTACTTATCGGAGCGGAAAGCGATGGTCAGCTGTTCGTCACCCAGCATGCCGAAGCGGTTGCGGCCGCAGCCGACCGTAACAAAACCGGTCAGGTTTTCACGCAGCCAGTCAGCAACGTGGGGCAGTACTTCCTGAAAGCAGATGATATCAGGCTGCTTTTCAGCAATGGTGCGCAGCATAAGAGGCTTGCGGTAGCGGAAGCTGTTCTCGCCGTCCTGATCTTTGTCGGTGCGGATGTTGAAAGTAACAAACTTCATGGAATGACTCTCCTTTATCTTCTGATGTAGGAATCATGATCTCCGCCGTACTTGTTTCTCGGCATTCATCCCTTTGATGATAGCACTTTGCGCCCGATACGTCAATGCAAACAGCACGATTGCTTGCGTGTTTTCCGTTTTGCATGCTACAATGTATACAAAGAATCAAAACATTCCGTCATGACATTTTCCAAAGGTTGGAGGCATCGGCATGAAAACCCTTACCATGGTAGGCAATGCCCATCTTGACCCCGTATGGCTGTGGCAGTGGCAGGAGGGCTATCACGAAGTCAAGGCTACGTTTCAGGCTGCGCTGGACAGGCTGAATGAAACACCCGGCTTTGTGTTCACCTGCGCTTGTGCCGCCTATTATGAGTGGGTGGAGGAAAACGCGCCCGATATTTTTGAACAGATCCGTCTGCGCATTGCCGAAGGACGCTGGGTAATCGCAGGCGGCATGTGGATACAGCCCGATATGAATACGCCTTCGGGTGAAAGCCTTGCCCGTCAGCTTTTGTACAGCCAGCGTTATTTTCACAGCCGCTTTGGTGTGACCGCACAGACGGGCTACAATGTTGACAGTTTCGGTCACAATGCCATGACGCCGCAATTGCTCAGGCTGGCAGGTATTCACAACTATGTGTGGATGCGCCCCTCTGTTCACGAAAACGCCGATATCCCGCAGGGCAGCATGATTTGGGAAAGTCCCGACGGCTCGCAGGTGCTTGCCCACCGCATCCACAACGAGTACACCTGCAAAACAGCAAGGCTGCACAGCAAGCTTGATTTGATGTTTGCTTTTTCACAGCAGGTCGGTCAGCCTGTGATGTGCTTCTACGGCGTAGGCGACCATGGCGGCGGCCCGACCATTGAAACGCTGAAGCTGCTGACCGCCTATCAGCAGACCGCTCCCAACGGAGAGGAAGTGGTGATGGGCTCGCCCGATGACTTTTTTCACGCCCTTCGAAAGGAAAACCTTGATCTGTCCGTATGGAAAAACGAGCTGCAGCACCACGCAAGCGGCTGCTACTCCACACATTCATCCACAAAGAAACTGCACCGTCAGGCAGAAAATGCCCTCCTGCGCATGGAAAGCCTCGGTGTGCTTGCGGACGCGCTCACAGGGCATCAGCCAAAGAAAGCTTTTGTTGAGCAGGCATGGCGCAATCTGCTTTTCAATGAATTTCACGATGTCATGGGCGGCTGCAGCATTCACGAAGCCATGGCGGACGCCGAAATGCAGCTGAACGAAACGCTGTCCATTGCCGCACGCGAGGAAAATGCCGCTCTGCAGCGCATTTCATGGCAGGTGGATACCATCAAAGGCCATCCGCTGCGCAAACGCTCCAAGGAGGATTCGTCCTTCCTGTGGGGCTTGGGCGGTCAGGGCACGCCTGTGGTGGTCTTTAACCCGCATGCCTTTGAAGCGGAAGCCGAAGTACGCATCCTGTGCCGCATCGGCGCTGTGCGCGATGACCATGGCAACCCCATCCCCCTGCAGCGCATCCGCGCCTCCCGCACGGACGGCGACAACCGCTGGGACGGCTTGTTCAAAGCCAAAGTCCCCGCGCTGGGCTACCGCCTGTATTGGGTTTTCTTTGAAGAGGATGAACAACCGTCCGCCAACGAGCTGTCCGTTTCACGGACTCACATGGAAAATGCCCTTCTGCGTGTGGAGTTTGACCCGCAAACAGGCGGCATCAGCCGCCTCATCAACAAGACAAACGGAGAAAACGCGCTTGTTTCCCCCACCTCTGCACAGCTGAGGGACATCAGCGCAGCAGATACGTGGGCGCATATGATTTTCCGTTTTGACAAACAGGCGGGCGCATTTGGTCAGCCCGAATTCACCGTATTGGAAAGCGGACCTGTACGCGCCGTTGTGCGCATCGTTACGCATTACGAACGCTCCGCGCTTGACAGGCGTTATATCCTGCACGCGGGCAGCGACATGCTTGAGGTGGAAACGCATCTGGATATGCAGCAGAAACAGCGCATCCTCAAATTGTGCTTCCCCACCGTCTATCCCGATGAACATGCCGAAATTCCCTACGGAGTGATCAAGCGCACCGCCTGCGGTGATGAAGAGCACTGTCAGCGATGGGTCGCTTTGCAAAACGACAGCTGCGGCCTTGCCATCCTCAACGATGGCAAATACAGCTACAGCATCGAAAACGGCAGCATTGCGCTCACCGTGGCGCACACGTCCGTTTTTGCCGACCATTACGGACAGGAGCACCGCGATGACGTGCTCGAAACCATGGACATTGGCAAACAGGTATTCCGTTATGCGCTTTATCCCTATCATGGCGGCTGGCAGCAGGCGGATTTGGAGCGCCGCGCGGCGCTGTTTAACCGCCCCCTGCCCCGTGTGGTGGAAACCTATC
>JAZKYW010000340.1:0-1862 GCA_045612325.1 Candidatus Limiplasma sp.
GTCATTTACGGCTACATCGGTCAGGTGGAATACCTTATCCGCAAGTTCCGCAAGGAGCTCAACGCCCCCGATGCGCTGGTGGTAGCTACCGGCGGTATGGCCCGCATCGTGGCCGAGGAAGGCATCATCGACAAAATCGACAGCACCCTTACTTTGAAGGGCCTGAAGCTGATTTACGAACGCAATCAATAAACGAAAGAGTGATCCCCCATGAACAAGACCATCAAACTCGGTTTCCTCGGATGCGGCAACGTAGGCGGCGGCGTATGGCGTCTGCTTCACGACTTTGCCGGTGATATTGAACATCGCACGGGCATGCGCTTTGACGTACGCCGCGTGCTGGTACGCGATGTAAAGAAGACCCGCGGTCTGGACATTCCCGAAGGCGTGCTGACCGACAATGTTGAGGACGTACTGGGCGACCCCGAAATCGAGATCGTTCTGGAGTTTTTGGGCGGCGAAAAGCCCGCCTGCAACTGGCTTCTGGAGGCCCTGCGCCGCGGCAAGACCGTTGTGACCGCAAACAAGGTCGCCTTTGCCCTGCATTGGCCCGAATTGCATCAGGCTGCCAAGGAAAGCGGCGCAGGATTGTATTATGAAGCCTCCGTCTGCGGCGCCATTCCCATCATCCACACGCTGAACGAAAGCCTGCAGGCCAACAGCATCAATTACATCTACGGCATCGTCAACGGCACCACCAACTACATCCTCACCCGCATGAGCCAGGAAGGCGCGGAGTATGCCGATGTTTTGAAGGATGCGCAGGCGCTGGGCCTTGCCGAGCCCGACCCCTCCAGCGACGTTGAGGGCCTCGACGCTGCCTACAAGCTGAGCATTTTGGCCAGCCTTGCCTTCCACGGCCGCGTACCCTTTGAAAACGTGCATGTAGAAGGCATCACCTCCATCAAGGCCGAGGATATCCGCTGCGGTCAGGAGCTGGGCTACACCCTCAAGCTGCTGGCCATTGCCAAGCGCGAAGGCCTGAAGGTGGAGACCCGCGTGCATCCCACCTTCATCCGCGACAGCCATCCCCTTGCCAACGTCAACGACGCCTTCAACGCCGTATTCCTGCGCGGTCACGCCTGCGGCGAAATGATGTTCATGGGCCGCGGCGCGGGCGACCTGCCCACTGCCAGCGCCATCGTGAGCGACCTGCTGCGCGCTGCCGGCAAGGAAAAGCACACCTACCCCACCTTTGACAACTGCCTCACCCCCACCGTTGCGCTGGAAAACAATACCGACTGGCAGACCGCCTTCTATGTGCGCATGCTGGCGGTGGATAAGCCCGGCGTACTGGGCCATGTATCCCAGACCTTCGCCCGCTATAACGTGAGCATTCGCGCCATGCAGCAGAAGGACGCCGCCGCAGACGGCCGCGTAACGCTGGTATTCATCACGCACAAGGCCAGCGAGCAGGCAATGCATCAGGCGCTGAACGCACTGGACAGCAACTTTGCCTGCGTTGAAAGCGTGCTGCGCGTAGAATCCTAACCACATATTGGCAAAAAGAGCGGGCGAAACACTGTTTCCCCGCTCTTTTTATCACATCTGGTGTATAATTTTCCGCGACTGCAACTAATTGAAAAAAACTCAAAAAAATCGCAAAATAGGTGTTGACATTTTCCATGAGATGCAGTAAGATATAACACGTCGCCGCGAGAGTGGCTGACAGTTGGGACCATAGCCCAGTTGGGAGAGCATCTGCCTTACAAGCAGAGGGCCACAGGTTCGAGCCCTGTTGTTCCCACCAAAATGGCCCGGTAGCTCAGTCGGTTAGAGCGCTAGCCTGTCACGCTAGAGGTCGAGGGTTCGAGCCCCTTCCGGGTCGCCATTATGCCTTGGTAGCTCAGTCGGTAGAGCAG
>JAZKYW010000341.1:0-2215 GCA_045612325.1 Candidatus Limiplasma sp.
ATCCTTCATGGGGATGTTGAATTTCACTTGGGAGAGCTTGTGGGCCTTGCCCTTATAGAAGAGCATGTTTTCGCTGGCGGCGGATGTGTCGCCGAAGCCGTAGCCGAGGTTCATGCCAAAGGGTATGCCATCCACATAACCGCTGGCGCTGCCCCAGTACCAGGTGTTTTTGTAAGTCCATACACCGCGGCCCCAGTCGAGCACGGCGGTGGCGGTGGATTTGTCAAACACATAGGTGCGTCCGTCATGGGTGATATCGCCCTCGGCGCGCAGGCAGTTGATTTTCTGGTTGTAGTAGAAGGCGGTCTTTTTGGCGGGGAAGGGCGTGGCAATGACCATGCTGTCCTCAGGCGCATCGGTCAGTACGATGCGGGCGGTGAGGGGCTTTTTGTTGGCAAACTTGTCCACACGAACGGTCAGCACGCGCTTTTCGCCGTCGTTTTCAAAGCGAAGGGCATAGCCTTCCTTTTCTACGGCGATGTCGCCTTTTTCGCTGGTCGCGGGGAAATTGTATCTGCCAAGCGTGAGCGGCGTGATCATGCTCCAAGTTTCCTGCGTGTTTTCGGCAAGGTTGAGCAGGCTCACACTTTCCATGCTCATGTAGCTGTTATCCGCAATGGTGAGCGCAAGCACGATGTTGCCGTCGGAAATGCAGTAGTAATCCCACTCCTTGATGCGCAGCGCACCGCCTTTGATGGCACTGCGGTCATAGCGGCGCACGAGGGATGTGGCATAGCCGGCCTGTTTGAGCACGCCGTTTGCATCCAGCAGTTCGCCGGGGGTCAGGCGGGTTTGTTGAGCCATGAGCACAGCTCCTTTCCGTTAACGAATGCCGAAACGGTAGATGGTGAAGGTATCGTAGGTATCCTGCGGACGCAGCACGATGGTGGGAAATTCGGGGTGGTGGATGGCATCGGGATAGTGCTGGGTCTCCAGACAGATGCCGCTGTGCCTGCCGTAATGCACGCCGCCCTTTGCGTCCACGTTGACATGGTTGCCGGTGTAGCACTGCACGCCGGGCTGGTCGGTGATGACGTCCATCACGCGGCCCGTCTTGGGGGAGTACAGGGTGGCGATGAGCTTGGTCTCGCGGTCGCGGCCTGCGCAGTAGTTAAAGTCGATGCCGCAGGCAGCAGCCATCTCGGGCACTTCAGCGGTCTTGACCAGCACTTCGCCCAGATTGCGCATGGTGGTAAAGTCCAGAACGGTGCCGCCGATGGACTGCAGCTTTCCGGTGGGGGTGAGGAACTCGCGCACTTCGGTGATGGCGGGGGCGTTGATCTGCAGCTCGTGAGCGTAGACGTCGCCGGCGTCATGACCGTCAAGGTTGAAGTAAGCGTGGTTGGTCATGTTGAGGATGGTGGTTTTGTCGGTAACGGCTTCATAGTGGATGAGCAGCTCGTTATCCTTGCTCCAGGCGTAGGTGACCTGTACTTCCACACGGCCGGGGAAGCCCTGGTCTCCGTCTTCGCTGATCAGGTGCAGGATGAGCGCGGGGTCGCCGTCAATTTCGGCAGGCTCGGCTTCCCACATGCGCACGCCAAAGCCCACGGGGCCGCCGTGCAGGTTGTTGGGGCCGTTGGTGGCAGCCAGCTGATAGGTCTCGCCTTCCAGATCAAAAGTGGCATTGGCGATGCGGTTGCCAACGCGGCCGATCAGCATACCCATGCTGCCCGCGCGGGGGCCGGCGTATTCGTCAACAGAGTCGTGACCGAGGTTGACGTCCGCCAGATTGCCGTCACGGTCGGGAACGATGATCTTGGTGATGATGCCGCCGAAATCAGCGATGGAAACGCTGGCGCCGCTTGCATTGGTGAGGGTATATTCGGTCACGTTTTCGCCTTTGGGAGTAGTGCCGAAGGGTTTCATGGTGATGCTCATGGGTAGGGTTCCTCCTTTATGCATGAAATATGTCAAGAAAGCATTGCTGATGGGAATATTGTACACCAAGGCCCAAGCTTTGGTCAATCAAAAACGTCCGTCCAACTGCCTTGGGCAAAAAACGGCAAAAAAGATCAATTGAGGGATTTACAAACGCGGCTGCTTGTGTTATAATCATTCTCGCATTCGCGGGAATGGCGGAATTGGCAGACGCGCATGATTCAGGTTCATGTGTTCTCACGGACATGCAGGTTCAAGTCCTGTTTCCCGCACCAAGACACGATGGTTTTTGACCATCGTGTTTTTTGTTGCCTTCTATGCGTGTAAAACAGAA
>JAZKYW010000342.1:0-1994 GCA_045612325.1 Candidatus Limiplasma sp.
ACCCTCCAGCCGCACGGTGACCGCCCGCCGCTTCAACCCCTGGCGCACCTCGCCCGCCTCCACGCCGTTGAACGCGGCCGACACCTGCTCTCCGGCTTCCCGCAAGGTGATCCCCGCCTCGGCCAAGGCTTCGATGTCGTATTCGATTTTCAGCGTGCGCAAGGTAACCTCGCGATTGGCGCGCACGTCCGAGACTTCGGACATGCCGTCGAGACGGCTTTTCATCTGCGCCGCCACTTTGCGCAATTGCTCGATGTCTTCACCGTAGACGTTCACCGCCAGCTCCGCTTCGGTGCCGGAAAGCACCGCGCTGATGCGATGGGAAATGGGATAGCCGACCAGCACCGAACATCCGGGGAGACCGTTCAGCCGCTCGCGGATCGTTCTCCGCACCCCTTCGACATCGCCGTCCATGTCGATGCGCACGACATATTCCGAACTGGACACCGGCTCGGCGTGCTGATCGCGTTCGGCGCGACCGGTACGGCGCACCACCGACTTCACCCCCGCGATTGAACGGATGCGCCCCACGCACGCCTCCGCCACCCGCTCGGATTCGTCGAGCGAAGCGCCCGGCGGCAGCGATTCCTGCAAAGCCTCCCCGAACTTCAAGATCGCATCGCTCTCGGCGCATGCGGAGTGGAAAATCGCCATGAAATACACGGCAGAAGCCGCCGTAAAGGGCGCGCTGACCAATCCCGTGCTGGCAAAGCTCATCCGCTCCAAGCCCATCCTGCACAAAAAGGATTGCGTGGGCTGCGGCATCTGCGCCCGCGCCTGCCCCGGCAAGGCCATTGAGCTCATCGATAAAAAGCCGAAGTTTGATTACAGCAAGTGCATCCGCTGCTACTGCTGTCAGGAGCTCTGCCCGCAGACCGCCATCGACGTATGGCAGCCCTTCTTTATGAAGTGGATCCACTAGAAGGTGATCGTATGAAATGCGCCCACTGCGGCGACTTTGTTGCATCAGCCCCTTTGGGCCGGGTACAGGCGTGACTTCTATCGTGCTGTCCGCCGTCGCCCGTCAGGAGCTGAACGGAAAAGATCAGGCGCGCGGCATCCGCATTGCAGGCTATGCCCGCATTTTCCGCATCATCACCGCCGTCCTTATCGGTTTGCAGGCATTGTTGCTCCTGCTTTGGCCGACCATCGGCGGGCTGCTCACGGAATGGCTCAACTGATCCCCATCGCAAATGATACAAGGAGGTGCTCCCTTATGTTCTGTCCCCATTGCGGTGCCGAAAATCCCAATACCGCCCGGCACTGTAACAGCTGCGGCGCCGTGTTGAACGCACAGCCCACACCGCCCGTCAGTCAGACCCCGCCTGCGGGCTTTAAGGACTACATGACGCTCAACATCGTCTTTACCGTGCTCAACCTGCTGTGCTGCAGCACGAGCTGGTTCTTCAGCGGCATCTTTTCCATCCCGCTGCACGTCGCGGCGATCGTGATGTGCATACTGGGCCTCGTGTTTTCCGGTCAGGCCAAGGGCGCCTACAATTCCGGTGACTACGCACTTGCGGCCACCAAGGCCAAACCCGCAAAGACCATGCTGACCATCACCGTCATTCTGGATGTACTGCTGTTGGTCTTCCAGCTGGTGGGTGCTGTAGTCCTGCTGCTGAGCGCAGGGACCGGTGCCTTCGTCGCCATCGCTGAAGAAATGGGCATGTTCTGCATCGCCCTTCGCTAAAGAATATATTTATTTTTGAAAGGAGAACTCACTATGTTCTGTCCCAACTGTGGTGCCAACAACCCCGACAACGCTGCAAACTGCTTCAACTGCGGTATCAGCCTCAATGCGCAGCCCCAGACCGCGAACGCTCCCGCTGAGCCCCAGACGGCTGCTTCTGCCGGCTTTAAGAGCTACCTGACGATCAACATCGTGCTGCTCATCTTCTCCCTGCTGTGCGGCGGCGGCTGCATCGGTGCCATCCTGTCCGTGGTGGGCATCGTCATGGGTGCTCAGGCCAAGTCCGCCTTTGAGGCCGGAG
>JAZKYW010000343.1:0-3662 GCA_045612325.1 Candidatus Limiplasma sp.
AGGGCAAGCTCCAATGTATATTCTGACAGCTGATTGCAAAACTTGACTGTAACGCTCGTGGCGGCATGGCTGACAGGCAGGGCGCAAAGTCCGCCTGCGGCGCTGTCGGCGCGGCGGCTGACGGCGGTGAGCATTTCCACATGCATGCGCGCGTCTTTGGCGGCAGGCGCTTTGGCGAGCGCTTCAGAGATGGAAAGAAGCTGCTCCTGTGTTTCGCTCAGGCGCAGGGTATAAACATCCTCCAAAGCCCTGCGGGCGGAGGCTGCCTGCATGGAAGCGTTCGCGCCGAAAGCCGCGGCGGCCAGCACCGCGTGCCCGCGCATTGCATACAGAATGATGTGAATCTTGATCTTCATGCCGCACCTCAAATGGCAAAGTTATGCTTGCCGATGCTCAACTGCACCTGCCGCGTCCAAATCCAGCTGTTGGTGGATGTAACGGGATTGTAGTAGTACAGACAGCCGCCTGAGGGGTCCCAGCCGTTGAGCGCGTCACGCGCCGCGCGCAGGCTGTCCTCATCGGGGGTCAGGTTGAACTGTCCGTCCGCAACGGCGTCAAACGCGCCCGTCTGGTAGATGACGCCCGCAACCGTGTTGGGAAACAGCGGCGATTTGACGCGGTTTAATACCACCGCCGCGACCGCCACCTTGCCAACGTACGGCTCGCCCCGTGCCTCGCCGTGCACCAGCCGCGCCAGCAGATACGTTTCCGACTCGTTGTATGCCGCTGCGGATACGCTGTCCCTGAGCGAAAGCCCCAGCGCGGCAGCCGTTGCGGGACCGACCGCGCCGTCCACCGTCAGCCCGTTTTTTCGCTGAAACCATACCACCGCGTCATAGGTCTTTTTGCCGAAGATGCCGTCTGCCGTGCCCTGCATGTAGCCATACTCGATGAGCTTCTGCTGCACGCTGCGCACGTGCTCGCCGCGCGAGCCCCAGGCAACGGTGGCAGCGTCTGCGCGTACGAAGGTGAAAAACAAAGCAAATACCGCTATCGCCACGCCCCATGACAGGGCTTTGTTACAATGCTTGTGAATGTGCATGCCGAAAAACCTCCTCCGTTGGGTCTGCTTCCAGTATGTCCCAATCAAAAAGCGGCTATACATGCACGCACGCCCTCTTGCAAAGGAGTGAAAATTTCCTTTTTCAGGAAATTCGACGTGTGATTTGTACCTTTTTATACAAAAACGTCCAAACGATACAAACGCTTATAAAACAATGCTTTGGCAATGCTTGGAAGTGCTGGAAATGGTAAAAATGGTATCCGGGGAATGAAAAAATGGCATGTGCTACTTGACAGAATGTGTGAAAAATCATACAATGAAAGATGTTGGAAAATAAGATTACGGCACTGTTACATGATGCCGTCATACATACCATCGAACAGGAGACCTATCGCATATGTCTTACGTAACGTTTGTTCCCCAGACCACTGCAGGTGAAACGGCAGATCCCGGTATCTTTGTACAGGGTACGCATGCGCCCGCTCCTTTGGTAGAGCAGAGCGGTGTTTGGATCAAAACCGCCGGCAGCGCTATCCTGCTGCAGGAGACCTACCGCCTGTCCACCTGTGAAAATCCCCTGTGGCTGGTCGTTGATGAAGGCAGCGTTGCCTTCCGTCATCAGGATATGGAAGTTGCCCTCAAGAAGGGCGAATGCGCCGTCATCCCCGCGCACACCGAGGGCTGCATGGTGCTGGGCGCCAAGGATTGCCGCCTTCTGTGGCTCACTGTTGACGGCCCCCTCACCGAAAGCTTCATGCGCCAGATGAACGCCTACAACCGCGTTCCCGCCAAGCAGGGCATGCTGCCCAGCATGGTCATCCTCATCCGTCAGATCGTGCAGGTACTGGTGCGCCACACCGGCACGGCTGCCGCCAGCTTCCAGCTCAACCAGCTGCTGTGGGGCCTCATTGCTGCTCACAGCGGCCAGAGCGTTGCCACCAGCGCTACTCTGAGCCACGAGATCGCCCGCGTGGTCGACGCCCTGCGCGCCTGCCGCTACCGCGACGCCTTCTCTCTGGCCGATATGGCTGCCATCTCCCGCATGCCTGTGGAAACCTTCCGCAAGCGCTTTACCGCGGAATTGGGCATCCCGCCGCTGGGCTATCTGCAGTTCCTCAAGATGGAGCGCGCCAAGACCCTGCTGCGTGACGGCATGAGCGTGCGCCAGACCGGCGTTGAGATCGGCATGCCCGACCCCTATCATTTCTCCAAGCAGTTCAAGCGCATCGTGGGCATGAGCCCCACCGCTTACCTCAAGCACGTAGGCCGCGAAGATCATTCCGCAGGATACGGCATTGCGAATTATTGAGGCTTGCATCCTGCGTAAGCTGTGCTATACTATTGCCGGACGAATTTTATTTGCGTCCCCCCAAGATATAAGGAGTGATTTTCTGTGATTCGTAAGATCGGTATTCTCACCAGCGGCGGTGACTCTCCGGGAATGAACGCGGCAGTCGTGAGCGTTGCTCGCTGCGCCGCTTCCCTGGGCATCCAGCTGATGGGTATCAAGCGCGGCTACAACGGCCTGCTTGGTCTGAGCGATAATCCGGCGGACGATATCGCGTTGCTGGATATTGAAACCATCCTGGACATTATCGACCAGGGCGGCACCTTCCTGCGCACCGCGCGCTGCCTCGCCTTCAAGGAGGCCGATGTGCGCCGCGAGGCCGTCAAGCACCTGCGCGAGCTGGGCATTGACGCGCTGGTCGTCGTCGGCGGCGACGGCAGCTTCACCGGCGCCATGCGCCTGTGTGAGCTGGGCATGCCCTGCGTTGCCATCCCCGGTACCGTGGACAATGACCTTGGCTACACCGAAATGACCCTCGGCTTTGACACCTGCGTAAACGTTTGCGTAGACGCCGTGCGTTCCATCCGTGCCACCAGCCGTTCCCACGACCGCCGCGGCGTTGTGCAGGTCATGGGCCGTTACTGCGGCGACGTTGCCATGCAGACCGCTATGGCTACCGGCGCTGAAATGGTCATCGTACCTGAGATGGAGTGGAGCATCAAGGAGATCGCCGACCGCTTCAAGGCTCTGACCGAGAAGGGCAACTACCGCGCTACCTGCATCATTTCCGAGCACTGCTGGGATAACATGAAGGAGATCGATACCTGGCGCGATTATATGAGCACCTACGATCCCGACATCCAGTCCTATTCCAAGCTGACTGCCGACCGTCTGGCCAGCATGATCGAGCACATGAGCGGCTGCGAGACCCGCGCCACCGTTGTTGGCTACACCCAGCGCGGCGCTCTGCCCACCGCCAAGGACAGCTCCTTCGCTTTCGAGGCCGGCCATCTGGCTGTACAGCTGCTCAACCGCGGCATCACCAATCAGGCCATCGGCATCCGTCACGGCCGTGTATTCCACATGCCCATCGGCGATGCCCTCATGATGAAGAAGCATTTCGACCGCGAAATGTACGAACTGATCAACAACCTCTAAGCAGGGGCAGTGCCCCTGCACCCCATCTCTGCGCCAAAGGCGCAGGGGTGGTTTTTTATTGGGGATTGTCCATACCTTTACCGCCTGAGCACGGAGGGTGCTCAGGCTTGCTTGTTCCGCTTGATTTGGCAACAGGTTGAGATGAAATGTGTAAAGATATGGCAAGTGATATTGTAGGGGCGAGGTATGCCTCGCCCTTGTGTTCCTTAAAGT
>JAZKYW010000344.1:0-1703 GCA_045612325.1 Candidatus Limiplasma sp.
GGTCTCAGCGGTCATGCACATCATCCATCTCAGATCCTTCTTCTCGTCCAGCGTGTTTACGAATGCGTTAACGTCTGCATCTGCCTCAAGCTCGAAAACGTAGCCAATGAAAGCATAGCCTGCTGCAAAAGGAGCAAAAACGGTAGCGGACTTAAAGCCGTGGATCTCTTCGGAGAAGCCCTGCAGGAAGCCGGGAACCATATCCATATTGTCAGCCATACCGATTGCCTGACCTGCAGGGCTCATCAGCATGTTGTAAACAACCTCACCGGTTGCGATCTGGGGATTGTTCTTGACAGAATCAGCAAATACGGTCCAGAAAGCGTAACCCCAGCTGTTCTCGGAAACTGCGGGAGCGATGACAGCATCGGTATTCTCTACCTCAGCCTCGGTGGTCTCTTCTTCACCGCCAACGGTGGTTTCTTCTTCGCCGCCAACAGTGGTTTCTTCATTACCGCCGACAGTGGTTTCTTCGTTGCTGCCTACGGTGGTTTCTTCAGTGTTCGTAGTGGTTTCTTCGTTGTTGCCTGCGTTATCGCATGCAACGATGGAAAGCAGCATCAGGGCTGCGATCATCAGTGCAATAATCTTTTTCATTGTTCTTTTTCCTATTATCTTTCTGAATGAATTTTGGTCGAAAAGCACTTCACCGCCCCGATTATTCAGCGCGCGCCGAGGCTCGTTTTCGCTCTCCGTTTATAAATACTGAAAAGAATGCCAAAGGTGACCGATCTTTTCAATTATTTTTTTGCAATTATTCTTGTTCGGGAGCAAAGTCCGTAATGCTCCAATTTCCGTTTTCATCCGGCACCAGACGAAGGATCATTTCGCCAATGCTCAGATCAAAGAAGTAGTCCATGGTTTCATGATCGTAAAAAACGATATCCGATTCAAACGTCGTACCGGTTTTATTCAAATCAACGCTCAAATCATCCGATATATCAACAAGCTTGCTTGCGCTCACCGTGACCTTGCACTTTTTCACAACGTCATTGTGCACGTCATCTTCGGTAAGCTCAGCAAATCTGATACTTTCAACACGTCCGCCAAGTAATACGTAATCGTTATTCTGTTCGTTTTCAAATGCAAAAGCCGCAACCTCAGCCATTGTCATCTCGGCAACCTCAAGCTGACCGAGCGTGCTCTGTTCAGGACGGCTCCAATCCTGTCTTGCTGCAACAAACCCAATGCAAAATACCAAAGCAAGTGCACACATAGCCCCCGCAAATCTAAGTCCTTGGGAATAGCTTGGCAATGTAAAGCGCTTTTCGCTGCGCTCTTTTTGCTTGGCAACTGCAGCCATAGTTGAGGCAACAAGCTCCTCTCTTGCTCTGACTCTGCCAAGAGAAGCCTTTAATTCATGTTTCTTCATAACTCTATATTGAATCCCTTTCACACGGTAAAACCATATACAAAAATATGGGCGCCGAATAAGGTGTTTGTTCCGTCCTAACCTTATTCGGCGTCATCATCCGCTAACTCCAATTTTAGTTTCTGTCTTGCCCTTGACAGACGTTTTTTTACGTTCACCTCAGAAGTTTGCAGAATCTGCGAGATCTCACGTATGGACAATTCTTCATAATAAAACAGCAGTATCACCTCACGCATGTTTTGCGGAAGCTTCAGCACTTCAGCGTAAATATCCGGCCCGGTACCGAGGTCACACCCCTCGGTCGATTCATCGGGAATCTGCGCCATTATCG
>JAZKYW010000345.1:0-12753 GCA_045612325.1 Candidatus Limiplasma sp.
TACGCCGGTGATAACGTCGGGATTTTCCTCATCGGGCAGATGGTGGGAAATAAAGGTACCCGGGTCCTGGGGCTTGTTGGTGTTGCGGATGTTGGTGGGGATGCCCGCACGGTGTACGGGGAACACGCTGTCCTCGTGCAGGACGCTTGCGCCCATGTAGCTCAGCTCGCGCAGCTCGCGGTAGGTGACGTTGCTGATGGGCTTTGCATCGGGAACGATGCGGGGGTCCGCCATGAGGAAGCCGCTCACGTCGGTCCAGTTTTCATACATTTCGGCCTTTGCGGCACGGGCGACGATGGCGCCGCTGATATCGCTGCCGCCGCGGCTGAAGGTATGGATCTCCTCCTCAAGGCTGCCGTAGAAGCCGGGGATAACGGCCTTCTTGGTGTACTTTAGCAGCGCGGTCAGGGCGTCGTTGGTACGCTCGCTGTTGAAGGAGCCGTCCTTGTTGAAGAAGATGAAGTCCTTGGGGTCAAGGAAGGTGTAATCCAGATAGTCTGCCAGAAGCAGACCGTTGAGGTATTCACCGCGGCTGGCGCAGTAGTCGCTGCTTGCGCCGCGGGCGATATCCTGCGCTACCTCATCCAGATAGACGTTGATATCGATCTCCAGCTGCAGTTCTTTGGCGATCTCGCAGTAGCGTTCGCGGATACGGGCAAAGGTGGCGGAAAAATCCTGCCCGTTCTGCTGCTCGCGGTGAGCCTTGTACAGCAGGTCAGTTACTTTGTCATCACCGTCAAAACGGCGGCCGGGAGCGCTGGGCACCACATAGCAGCGGCGCTTATCCATTTCAAGGATGGACTTTACCTTTTGAAACTGTTTTGCATCGGCGAGCGAGCTGCCGCCGAACTTGGTAACAATCTTACCCATTTTATCACTCATTCCTTCCGGGGTGCGTACCTTCAAACGGCACGCAGGCTACTATTTTATGACAAAGTACGTACGAAAGTCAATCCCTGTCGAAAATAAGAAAACCATCCCGAAAATCACCTTTCCGGGATGGTTCACACTATGCCGTTTCATCCGGGGAAGTGCATTGGCAGGCGGCGCAGCCTGCAGCAAACATTATTCCTCGTCTTCGCCGTCCAGCAGGTCCAGTTCGATGCCGGCAGCTTCGTCTTCCTCGTCCATGATGGCCATGCACTTGTCAAACACGGCGTTGAACTCGGCTTCGTCTTCGATGGTGGCGTATACGTCTTCGCCGCTCTCTTCATCCTGAATGATCTTGAGGATGATGGCTTCGCCTTCCTTGCAGTCGTCGGTATCTTCGGTGGCTTCCAGCACGACGTAGTAGCTGCCTTCGTGCTCTACGGTCATGAGATGCTCAAAGTTGATGTCGTTGCCGTTTTCGTCCTGAAGCTGAACCAGGTTGTTATTCTCTTCCATTGTTATCCTCTTTCTGCCGGCTCTGCGATGCCAGCCATTGTTCCAATATTACCGCTGCTGCCAGTTTGTCCACATACAGCCTGCGGTCTTCGCGGCGTACATTGCCGCCGATGAGCACCTGCTCTGCCGTCACGGTGGTCATGCGTTCATCCTGATAGGATACCGTAAGACCCATGCGTTCTTCCAGCACGCGCCCGAAATCCTGCGCTTTCTGCGCCTGACCGCCAAGGGTGCCGTCCATATTGAGCGGCAGACCGAGCAATACATGATCGGTCTGATAGCGGTCGCAAAGCGCCTTCACATATTTGCTGTCGGGGCCGTACCCCACGCGGCGATACACTTCAAGCGGCTGGGCAATGGTGCCCGTAGGGTCGCTCACAGCCACACCGATGCGTACATCGCCCACGTCCAGCGCGATCACACGCCCCGCCATATCAGCGATCCAGCCCCTGCAGGTATGCCCGCACGAGCTCCTCCATGATCTCATCGCGCTCCAGACGGCAGATCATGCTGCGCGCCTGACCGTGACTGGTGATGTAAGTAGGATCGCCGGAGATCAGGTATCCGGTCAACTGAGTTACAGGATCATAGCCCTTGGCCTGCAGTGCGCGGTATACATGAGCCAGAATGGTGCCTGCATCGCTGCCTGCATCCACGATAGGCGAGAACCTGGTCGTACCGTTCATATCTGTCATGGCTGATTCCTCCTCTTACCCTAAGGTAACACACATCCATTATACACCAATTTTTCCGCTTTGAAAAGCATTTGTTTGCTCTGTAATTGTAACGAAGGCAACTTATCCCCGCGGAAGCCAGCGCAAAAGCAATACCTGACAGGCTGCACGCACGCACAAAACCAGCGGCACCGCGAGCATCATGCCGCCAACGCCCGCCGCCGCGCCGCCCAAAACCGTACATAAGATCACCACAGCGGGATGCAGCCGTGTGCTCTGCCCAACGATTTTGGGAGACAGAACACTGCTTTCCAGCTGCTGCACAAGCACGCACACGGCAAGCGTCCATGCGGCGCGCCACAACCCAAGCGGAAGCGCAAACAGCACCGCAAGCGCAGTACCTATGACCGGCCCCACATAGGGGATGAGCTCCAGCACGCCCATCACCGCGCCCAAAGCCGCCCACGAGGGCACACCGCAGGCAAGCAGCCCCAATGCGCTCAGCGCCGCGACCGAAGCGCTCAGCAGCAGCTGTGCACGCAGATATCCCGCCGTCTGCCTGCGCATTTCCGTAAGCATCTGCACCGCTGTTTCGCGCATTTCCGCAGGAAGCAGCTTCAGCATTTTGGCGGATAGACGCCGTCTGTCGCGCAAAAAATAAAAACCGAATACGGGCGCAAGCAGCCATTGCCCCACGCCGCCCGCAACGCCCCGCACCCGGCTGAGCACACCGCCCGCGGCAGAAGCGATCAATTCCTGTCCGCGCTCCGTCAGCGCCGCCTGTGCGCCGATGGACAACCCGTGCCTTGTAAGCCAGGCCCGTGCCGAAAACGTCAGCTTTTCAACATTCGCCCACAACTGAGGCAGCATCGCCGTCAGCTGCTTTGCCTGCTGAGCAGCGGCAGGCACCAGCAAAAACAACACGGCAGCAAGCACCGCCCCAAGCAGCCCCAGCGAAAGCGCTGCTGCAGCACCGGAAGAAAACCTGCGCTCCATACGCACGGCGGCAGGCAGGGAAGCCAGCGCAATGATGGCGCCCGGAAGCAGCTGCTTCACCGCCAGCCACAAAAGCCCTCTCCCCCACCACAAAAGCGCCGCAAGTACCGCTGTGCCTGCAAGCACCCGCCTGTGCTTTTTTCTTTGTGCCTGCTGCACAGCCCATCCCCCTCTTTTCAAAAGCGGGCAAGGAAGGCTTGCGCCTCCCCTGCCCGTACGCATCAGAAGCTTTTGGCCAGCTTCATCACCTTATCCACCTGACGCTGCATCTGTCTCTTCCATTTCTGATTTCCCGGCATCAGCATCGCGCCTGCACCCACTGCAAAACCCAGCATTCCCACGGCGGCTGTTTTGAGCATGCTCATTCCTCATCCTCCTCTCCCAAGTATGCGAGCAGCTGCGTCCGCAAAGCAGCAGTTTCATTTTGCCCAAAGCGGCCTTTGCAAGCGCAAGCAATGCCTGCCAGCAGCGGAAAAAGCACATGCTGCGGCAGGTACTTTTTTCCGCGTGCATATGCTCCAAAGCGGCTGAATCCCTTGGTTTCGGCGGATGGATGCAGGAAGCATCTTCCGCTTCCGTTCCATGGTTTCCCATAAGCGGGATTTATTGCCGTTTCATGCGGCACGGAAGGCCTTTCCCTGTTCGTAGGATGATTGAAAGGCAGCAGGCATCGCCTCTGCCCGAAAACAAAGGAGGTATCCCCTTATGCAAAAGACCCCTTCCTACAAAAGATGCCTCCGGGCAGCCGCACTGACGCTTGCCGTGGCGCTTCCCGTGAGCGGCATGGCCGAAAGCTACAAAGCGGTCACCGGCGGCGCGCTCAACCTGAGGCAGGAGCCCTCTCTTGAGGCTTCCGTCATTCGTCAGTACCCCAGCGGCACTTGGATAACCGTACTCAGCGAAGAAGGCGAATGGAGCCGCGTGGAAGTCGGCGGCAACACCGGCTACGTAATGAGCAAGTATCTGACCGACAGCGGCAACGGCAGCATCCTCTATGTACGCACCAACACGGGCCGCGGCCTCAACCTGCGCGATATGCCCTCCCTTGAAGGCAGCATCATCACCAGCTTCAAGCCCGGCACGGCGGTCGAAGTGCTGGCACGCGGCGCGGGCTGGCACAAGGTGAGCGTAAACGGTCAGGCGGGCTTTATGTCCGCGCAGTATCTTACGGCTTCCTCCTCAAATGCCACCAGCAAAACAGGCACCGTAAAAAACCCCAGCGACAATCAGGTGCTTCTGCTGCGTGAGACCGCCTCTACGGACGCGCGCGTGCTGGGCTACTTTGCCAACGGCACTCAGGTGACCATCCACGGCGAAGAGGGCGATTTCTACAAAGTAACGGTCGGCGGCAAGAATGGCTTTATGATGAAAAAGTACATCAGCCTCACCTCCGCCCCCACCGCTCCTCAGACGCCCTTCACCGCCAAGCTCATCAACCCCAACGGCAACAGCACCGTCAATTTCCGTACTGCGCCCGGCCTTTCCTCCTCCATCATCAAGGCGCACAAAGCAGGCACGGAAATCAAAGTGCTTGAAATGGGCGAAACATGGTGCAAAGCCGAAATCGACGGCGTACAGGGCTATGTGAGCCGCTATTTCTTCAAAGCTGTGGAATAACACATACAAAAAAGGGACTGACCTTGCGTCAGTCCCTTTCGTTTAAATCTTTTTGATGAAATGGATGTTGCGGTTTGCTTCTTCAAAGCCGACTTTGAGATGGAACGCAAGGCTTGCCTCGTTTTCCAATTCGCAGTCGCTGGCAAACTCCGTGCATCCCCACGAAGCCGCCCAGCGCTCGCAGGCTTCCACAAGCGCCCTTGCGCCGCCCTGCGCGCGGGCTTCGGGGCTTACATAAACGCCTTCCAGATAGCCCGTGGGGCTTGACTCCGCGCCTTCCACATAATCGCGGCGCAGCTGGCATTGGGCAAACCCGACCGCCTTGCCGCCGCTTTCCAGCAGAAAGAACGCCGCCTCCGATTGAGACATGAGCTGCGCCATATCTTCCCAACGCTCTTCATAGGAGGCGTCGGGCCACAGCTCAAGCGAAAGCTCGGTCAGGGCATCCAGATCAATGGCTTCTGCGCGGCGTACCGCTGCGTGCGTACGGGGCTTGAGCAGCTCCTGCACGCGGCTTTCGCCCAGCACCTGAATGCCGTTTGCCTTGAGCAGTGCGCCGCATACGCCGTCGCCCTCGCAAAGGCCGCCCGAAAACGTGCCGTCATAAATGACGCCGCAGCCGCAGCTGGGGCTGCGCTCCTTGAGCAGGGCATGGGTGCAGCCCGTCATACGGGCAATGCGCAGCGCTTCCTTTGCGCCCGCCTCGTAATTGGCGGTCACATCGCGCCCGTCAGCGGTCATTACCTTTTCGCCGATGCGCTCCGCAGGCACGCGGGGCGTGGGCAGGCCGCCCAGCACCTCGGGGCATACGGGGATCAGCACATGCTTATCGGTCAGGGCGTCCAGACAATCCAGCGGTTTGCGTCCGCCGTCATAGCGGCAGCGCACGCCCATGAGGCAGGCGCTGATGAGTAGATTCATAGGCTTCTCCTTTAGTGGGCGATGGTGTTGGTGGAGTTGCAGCTGACCACGCCGCGCTCGGCATCCAGGGTAACGACCGCGCCGCTCTTGAGAATTTTGGTAGCGGAGGCAGCGCCGATGATGACGGGCAGATTAAGGCTCATGCCCGCGATGGCGCCGTGACCGTTGGGGTTGTCATCCTCCAGAATAAGGCCCGCAGCCTTGCGCACCAGCGGCAGAACCGCGTTGGTGGTCTGTTTCATAACAAGGATGTCGCCATCCTTAAAGTTCTTGAGCGCGTCCTCGGGCTGTTCGCACACGCAAAGGCTGCCGCAGCAGCTTTCCAGCGTTACGCCCTTGCCCGTGACCAGAATGTGGCCTACAACGTGTACCTTCATCAGGTTGGTGGTGCCGCTGATGCCAAGGGGCACGCCCGCGGTCATGACCACCAGTTCGCCGTCATGCAAAAGGCCCGCATTCTCGCCGGCCTGTACAGCCAGTTCAAACAGGTCGTCAGTGTTGCTTGCCTCGCCGATCATCAGCGGGGTAACGCCCCAGCTGAGAGCCAGCTGACGGCAGACGGTCTCATCCGTGGTGCAGCAGATGATGGGACAATCGGGGCGGTACTTGGAGATCATCTTGGCGGTACGGCCGCTCTTGGTAACGGTGATGATGGCGGCTGCGCCCAGGTCCTGCGCGGAGGTGCAGGTAGCATGGGAGATGGCGTTGGTCACGTCCAGCATGCCCTCGTCATCGCGCTCCTTGAAACGCTTGGCGTAGTTGATATCCGCCTCGGCAGAAAGCGCGATGCGCGCCATGGTGCGCACAGCCTCGATGGGATACGCGCCCGCAGCGGTCTCGCCGCTGAGCATGATGGCGCTGGTGCCGTCATAGATGGCGTTGGCAACGTCGGTGGCTTCCGCACGGGTGGGGCGGGGATTCTTCATCATGCTGTCCAGCATCTGGGTGGCGGTGATGACGGGCTTGCCGCTGGAATACGCCTTGTGGATGAGCATTTTCTGGATCACAGGCACCTGCTCCAGCGGAATTTCCACGCCCAGGTCGCCGCGGGCGACCATGATGCCATCGGACACGCGCAGAATTTCATCGATGTTCTGCACACCCTGCATGTTTTCGATCTTGGCGATGATGTTGACGTTGGTGCGGCCTTCCTGGCTGAAGAGGCGGCGCACTTCCAGAATGTCCTCCGCAGTGCGGGCAAAGGAAGCGGCAACAAAATCAATGCCGTTCTGCACGCCGAAGGCGATATCCTCGCGGTCCTTCTGGCTCAGGTAGGGCATGCTCAGGTCCACGTCAGGCACATTGATGCCCTTGCGGTCGCTGACCACGCCATCGTTGTTGACCACGCAGACGATCTTTTCGGGATCAACGCTGCGCACGGTCATGCTCACAAGGCCGTCATCAATGAGGATGGTGGTGCCTTCGCGCACGTCGCCGGGCAGCGATTTGTAGGTGATGGAGGCACGCTCCGCATTGCCCTCGATGGTCTTCATGCAGAGGGTGAAGGTCTGGCCCTTCTTCAGTTCCACTTTGTGGTTTTCAAACGTTTCCAGACGGATCTCAGGGCCGCGGGTATCCAGCATGATGGCGATGGGCTTGCCCAGCTCAGCGGAAATGCGGCGGATGCGGTTCATGTTGTTCTGATGATATTCATGGTTGCCGTGGGAAAAATTGAGGCGCGCAACGTTCATACCGGAGAGCATCAGCTCGCGCAGTACGGCGTCATCCTCGGTGGAAGGTCCCATTGTACAAACGATCTTTGTTTTGCGCTGGATCATGATCGTTTCATCCTTTCTAAGTCCAATAATGTCTGTTTGATGCCGATGCCGCCCGCGTACCCGGTCAGCTTTCCATCCGTCCCCACCACGCGGTGACAGGGGATAAAGATCGGCAGAGGATTTCTGTGGTTGCTCATTCCCGCCGCGCGGCAGGCACGGGGTGAGCCCGCCTGAGCCGCCTGCCAGCCGTAGGTGCGCACCTCACCGTAGGGAATGGTGCACAATGCCTGCAGGCAGCGCAGCTGAAAGGGCGTTCCCGTGGGTTTGAGCGGTACGGTGAACGTGCGCCGTTTGGCGGCAAAATACTCGTTCAATTCCCGTTCCGCCTGCAAAAGCAGCGGCGTATCGCCCGGGCTTGTCCCCTCCGTACGGCTGCCGAAGCGCACTTCACAAAGCGCGCCGTCATCCTCCACAAGGGTGAGCAGACCTATGGGCGTTTGGCATATGCGGGAAAGTTTCACTGCTTTTTACGCGCAGAATACAGCAGCAGGCAGGGCGCGGCAAACAGCGCGGCGCAGGCAGCTGCCATCAGGCTCCAGTCGCGCAGAAGGGTGGGGTTGCCAAAAGTGAGGCGGCCGTCCAGAGAGAACTCCAGAATGGCGACTGCAGCAACGCACAAAACCACCAGCAGCCACGCAATGCCCACGCACACCTTGCAGCGGGCGCGGCGGGTCAGGATGATGCAGGCGACCAGCGGCAGCAGGAATGCAGCCAGCTGACCGATGCGCAGGAAAATGACGAGCATGTGTCCGTCGTCGCGCATGCTTTCCAGCAAAATCTGGCTTGCACCGTAGAGGCTGAACACCACAAGCGCCGTATCGCCCGCATGGCCCCTGAGCTTGCGCCAGCAGATGATACCCACCACCAGCAGCACAACGGCCATGAGTACTTCATAGCGCCATACGTTCAGGCGGTATTCCACCATCACGCCCATACGGCTTTCCACAAACAGCCAGGGCATGTTCGCGGTCAGAAAGTTCTCTTCTACCGCAGCGCCAACGCCCAGCTCGGTGTACTTTTCACCGGCACGCAGCGCCCACATCAACAGGCCGAAAGGCACCGCCAGCGCATCCATCACCTGTGCGGTGCGCACCTTGGCAAACTTTGCCGCAGCCACAGCGGCCAAAAGCAGGCCCGCGATGACGCCCACCATGCTCATGCCGCCGTCAAAATAGCGCAGCATCAGCATGGGATTTTCGTAGTTGTAGATAAAATTGTTCCAGTTGACGGCGCAGTAGAGCGCGCGGGCCAGCACGATGCCAAACACCATGCCCAGCACGCCGAAAACGCTTACCGTACCCTTGGGCAGGTCGCGGCCCACCACCTTCATGCCAAACAGCAGCAGCGCGGCGCCGATGGCGGCGTGCAGGCCGTAGGCGTAAATCTGCACCCCGAAAACAGAAAATGTTTCAGCCATGAAAAAACTCCTTATTCCGCGTCAATGGCGGAGGCAAAGTAGATAACGTCAGAAACGTCGCGTTCCTTCTGCTTTTTCACGTTGTACACCTGACCGTTGAAAGCCAGCGTGGCGCTGTTGCCGCCGTCCAGATTGTAGGCCTGTTCGCAGCCAAGCTCCAGCATGATATCAGCCATCTGCTCCAGCGTTACGCCGAGGGATTCCTCGGTGCGGCCGTTCACGGCGACCAGCACGTAGGTGAGCATGTCCAGCTGACCGATGGCGGCGCGGGGGTTTTCGCTGTTGGCGTCAAACCACTTGTACTCGCTCACATCCCCGGGCTTTTCGCCATCGATCACCAGACCGGGGCCAAAGCAGAAGGCATTGACGATCTTGTGCTGGCTCTTGAAGGCGTCCACCTGCGCCTGCTGTTCAGCCTTGCCGCGGTGGAATACATGCAGATCGCCCAGTTCATCAATGAAGAGCAGGTCAAAGTTATCGCTGACGCGCTCGCGCATGGTCTGGCCCATACGCACGATGTGACCGCCCTGACGGTCATTATCGGAATAGTAGTCGCCGTTGATGCCAACGATACCGTTGTAAGCGGCGGTGATAGCCGTGGTCTCGTTGGTGCGAGTGGAGGAAAGCTTGGTGCCCGCAATGGCCGTACGCAGCTGGCTGGGATGGGCGATTTTGACAAAGGCGATGTAGACATCGCTGTCAAACATGCGGCGCTTTTCCATTTCCACGATGATGGTATCATCGCGGTAGCCGTTTTCGGTAAAGTTTTCGGCAATGGGGGTGCTGCCGGGGCTGAAAAGGTCGGCATCCAGCGCAGCCACATTGGCGGAAGGCAGGATGTCGCTGAAAACAGCGCTGGCAAGCACAGCCTTCTTCTGAGGCAGCTCAACGGCGTAATCGCCGTCCTCCTCGTAGAGTGCATCATAGTAAGCGTTTTCGGCGTCCTCGGTCACGGCGCCGGAGGGAATGGTGAAGATGAGAGAAAACACCATCAGCACAGCCAGTACATTGGCGGCAATCGTCATGCATTTGCGCATCTTGTTCATCGTTCCTTTCTGTATGCAGATACCTGCGCATAGGCACAGATACCCATCATGACTATTATACCCTATCACCCGCCCCGCAATCAAGCCCGTGCATGTAACGAAATCCTTCCTTATCTTTGGCTTCGCGCTTGACTTCCTTGACGATTCGGGGCATAATAAGCTGTTGGATTGTGCGCCTTGGGAAGGAGGAATGTTCCATGCGCCACCAAATCATTGGTATTGAACCCCGCAGCGTGGCTCAGCGTGCAGGCCTGAAAGAAGGAGACTTCCTGATTTCGCTGAACGGCGAGCCCGTCATCGATGAGATCGACTATCAGGCGCTCATCGCAGGCAGCCGTGTGCAGGCCGTGATCGAGCGTGACGGCAAGGAGATGTCCATCGATATCCGCAAGCAGGAGGGCGAGCCCCTCGGTCTGCATTTTGCCGAAAGCATGGCTCTCTGCCCCCGCACCTGCCACAACAACTGCGTTTTCTGCTTCATTGCCCAGATGCCTCCCGCCCGCCGCGAGACGCTCTACGTCAAGGATGACGACTGGCGTTATTCCCTGATGATGGGCAACTTTGTCACCCTGACCAACGTCAACGAGCAGGAGTTTGACCGTATCATCCGCCGCAAGGCTTCTCCCCTGTACATCAGCGTACACACCACCAATCCCGAACTGCGCTGCCGCATGATGAACAACCGCTTTGCCGGCGACATCATGCAAAAGCTCACCCGCCTGAAGGATGCGGGCATCAAGTTCCACTGCCAGATCGTTACCTGCCCCGGCTGGAACGACGGCGAAGAACTGATGCGCACCCTGCGTGACCTGCGCTCCCTTGCCCCCGCCGCGCAGACGGTGGCCATGGTGCCCGTGGGCCTTACCAGATTCCGCGACGGTCTTACGCAGCTTCGTCCCTTCACGCCCGAAGAAGCGCGCAATTTGCTGGATATGATCGCCCCCTTCCAGCAGGAATGCCGCGAGACCCTCGGCACGTCCTTCGCCTTCCCCAGCGATGAGTTCTACTGTCAGGCCGGCTACCCCGTGCCGCAGGAGGACTGGTATGAGGATTTTCCGCAGATCGAAAACGGCGTGGGTCTGATGCGCCGCTTCGAATGTGAGCTGGAAGAAGCCGAACATTTTGAAAAGCTCTACGGCGAGGAAGAGCCCGCCGAGCCCAAAACCTACGTCATCCCCTGCGGCAAAAGTATTGCGCCCCATATGCAGAAATGGGCCGACCGCTTTGCGCCCAAGGGCGTACAGGTACGCGTAATCCCCGTTGCCAACCATTTCTTCGGCGAAACGGTCACCGTAACGGGCCTGCTTACCGGCAGCGATATCCTTGCCGCGCTCACGCCTGAGGCTGTTCACGGCGCGGACGAGATCCTGCTGTGCAGCGTGACCCTGCGCCACGAGCGCGACCTGTTCCTCGATGATATGCACATCGACGAATTCCGCACCCGCGCACCCCTGCCCGTACATCTGAGCGACAATGACGGACAGTCCTTCTACGACGCCCTGCGCGGACGCTTCGATAACGATTGACCCCTTTTCCCTTTGTGATACAGATGAAGGAGGACCCTTTTCATGGCAAAGCCCCTTGTAGCCATCGTAGGCCGCCCCAACGTGGGCAAATCGACTTTCTTTAACAAGATCGCCGGCCGCCGTATCTCCATCGTTGAGGACGTGCCCGGCGTTACCCGCGACCGTATCTATGCCGATGTGGAATGGATGGGCCGCCGTTTCAGCATGGTAGACACCGGCGGACTTGACATGCGCTCCGAGGACGTACTGCTCAGCCAGATGCGCCGTCAGGCCGAGATCGCCATGGATACTGCGGATGTGATCTGCTTCTTCTGTGACGGCCGCGCCGGCATGACCGCCGAGGACCTTGAAGTAGCCAACTACCTGCGCCGCACCCACAAGCCCCTTGTAGTGGCCGTCAACAAGATGGACTATATGGGTCTGGAGGATCAGCTCTACGAATTCTATAACCTCGGTCTGGGCGACCCCATCGCCATCTCTGCCGTGAACATGCTGGGTCTGGGCGACCTGCTGGAAGAGATCGTCAACAACCTGCCCCCCGCCGAAGCCGACGAGATGGAAGAGGAAGAGCACACCATCCAGCTGGCGCTTGTGGGCCGTCCCAACGTTGGCAAAAGCAGCCTGACCAACAAGCTGCTGGGTCAGGAGCGCGCCATGGTATCCGATATCCCCGGCACCACCCGCGATGCGCTGGATACCTTCTTCACCGATTCTGACGGCACCCGCTTCAACATCATCGACACCGCCGGCATGCGCAAGAAAAAGACCATCGAGGACGAATCCCTCGAGCGTTACAGCGTGCTGCGCTCCATCGCCGCCATCGACCGCTGCGACGTCGCCCTGCTGCTGATCGATGCTCAGGTAGGCGTTACCGAGCAGGATACCAAGATCCCCGGCCTCATCCTCAACGCCGGCGAGGCCGTTATCGTGGTCGTCAACAAGTGGGACGCCATCGAGAAGGATACCAACACCATGGAAAAGATGCGCAAGCAGATCATGAGCGACCTGAAGTTCATGAGCTATGCGCCCGTCCTCTTCCTCTCCGCCCTCACCGGTCAGCGCACCAACACCGTGCTCGGCGCCGTAAAGGAAGCCTACGCCCAGTACTGCAAGCGCATCCCCACCGGCGTGATCAACGAGGCTCTGGCAGATGCTCAGGCCAGCCTGCAGCCCCCGCTCTCCGGCGGCCGCCGCCTCAAGATCTACTACGGCACGCAGCAGTCCGTGTGCCCCCCCACCTTTGTGTTCTTCATCAACCACGAGGAGCTCATGCACTTTGCCTATGAGCGCTACCTCGAAAACCACTTCCGCAAAGCCTTCGGCTTCCAGGGCACGCCCATCCGCTTCGTGCTCAGAGAGAAGACCAAGGATTAAGCAGGGGCTGGGCAGGGG
>JAZKYW010000346.1:0-6677 GCA_045612325.1 Candidatus Limiplasma sp.
ATTTCCATAGGAACCTGGTAGGTAGCGCCACCAACGCGGCGGGCCTTACACTCCAGCTGGGGAGCGGCGTTGGCCAGAGCGGCGTTGAACACTTCGGTGGCATCCTTGCCGGTCTTCTCGGCAATGTTTTCAAAAGCGGAATAGCAGATGCGCTGAGCGGTGCCGCGCTTACCATCCAGCATGATCTGGTTGATGAGCTTGGACACCACAGTGGTGCCGTATACGGGATCGGGCAGCACCTCGCGCTTGGGAATGAATCCACGACGGGGCATTTTGTTTCCTCCTTCGTTGAGGCGAATTCGTATTCGCCGCAATGTGCTCTGTGGCACAACGTAAGATTTGAGTGTCTTTGTAGAAGCGGGTGTTTTCAAAGCGCGCTTGCGTACAGGTTTCTGGCGACCTTCAGCATCGGTCGCTCCCGACCTACGGGAAAGTCACGCGGTGTGTCCGGTGCCTTCACTTTACAGGGTTGCTGTGAGGGCCGAACGCCTGCGCCCACTCCGAAATGGACTGCAGACAGCAGCGCAGGAAAACCAATTACTTCTTGGGACGCTTTGCGCCGTACTTGGAGCGGGCCTGCATTCTCTTGGCAACGCCGGCAGTATCCAGAGCACCGCGGATGATGTGGTAACGAACACCGGGAAGGTCACGTACGCGGCCGCCGCGGATAAGCACAACGCTGTGCTCCTGCAGGTTATGGCCGATACCGGGAATGTAGCAAGTACCTTCAACGCCATTGGTCAGGCGGATACGGGCGATCTTACGAAGAGCAGAGTTAGGCTTCTTGGGGGTCGTGGTCTTAACACTGAGGCAAACGCCGCGCTTCTGCGGGCACTCCTGCAGGATGGGAGCCGTAGACCTGTTAGCAGCCTTCACGCGACCCTTGCGGATCAGCTGGTTGATCGTGGGCATGGGAACACCTCCGAAATGATATGCTATAAACACGCCGCAACCCTGAATGGCGTTTTATAGTCGCTTTGGTTTTGCCGTACTTACTTGAGCACGGCGGCGGACGCCGTTTTGACGTTCACCATGCAGAGCTTTCCAAGCTCCTGCATACTGTCCACCACGGTAACGGGAACGTTCTTCTCTTCACACAGACCATTGATCCTGTGGTAGATGAAGCCGTCGGCATCCTTGCCCAGGAAAACGCGGACAGCCTTGTTTTCGTTAAGGGCGCGAAGCACCTGTTTGCTGCCGACCACGCGTTTGTCCGCCTGCTTGAGCATTTCCGTCATCCAAAGCCGCCTCCTTTTTGCCTGTTTGAGGATGTTTACCGCTGTTATCCGCTTCGGTTTGCCGCTCCTCCGCCTTTATCGCGAAAAGATGGGCACACCAAATGCACATAACCCGGACAACCATACCATATTAGCACGATTTCAAGAGAAAAGTCAATTGTTTTTCGATTGTTTTTATAGAAAATTTTTGGTCAAAATGCTGAAAATATAAGGGTTTTCGGGCTATTTGACAACGTGGGAAGACTTTGACCAGATTTTCCATCCCCGGGGTTTGAAAAAGGGAAAACAGCGCTGCTGCTCCCCTTTTTGGGTTTGAAATTTTGATCGGAAAACACCTTTATTCGCGGCGCACGAGCGTTTGCAGAATGGTGCTGAGCACCTCGTTTGCGCCCGTTGCAAAGAGCGAGCGAAGCATGCGCCTGATGCCCTTTTTCTCCTGCAGGGTAAGGCCCCGCACAGCCTCTGCCATGCGCTCCGCGCTCTCCTTCCACTCGGATACCATTTCGGTCACAAGGTCGGTCTGCGCGCTTGCCACAACGCGGTAGAGGGTATCCACCAGAAAGCGGCGCTCCTCAAGGTCAAAGCCCGCCAGCCACCTGTGTACCGTTTCGTCTGTGATGGAGCTCAGGCGGTCCACGCCGGGCAGGGTGACGAATGCGCCTTCCCTGATTTGCCAGCTGAGCGGGTCGTGCTGCAAAACGCCCAGCGTGTTTGCCCTGACCACCGTGTAAACGGGGTGATAGTTGAGCAGCATGCCCACCACGCTGCTTTGCGGCAGGTAGCTTTCAATGCGCTCATGCACAAGGCTGTAGCCCTCGCTGCCCAGCGTGCCTTCGTCTACGCCGGGTGCGTCAAAGCTGTATACGCGGCGGATGCGCTCGCGTGCCGAAGCATCCGTGACGGCGGCGGAATACACCGCCAGATTGCCGCCCTTGCTGTGACCGCAAAGACAGAGCACATCACCGTGGCCCTGCGCCGCTTTCTGCACATACTCCGCCGCCTCGTGCTGGGAAGGCACCGTGGTGAAGGACATGTTGAAATCCTCTTTCCAGCCCACCAGCGTCATATCCGTGCCGCGGAAGGCGATGCAGCGCATGCCGCCGCCCAGCACGAACGTCGTTGCGGAAAACTGCATCTCGCGCTCCTTGTCGAGCACGCTTTCGCTGTTGCAAACCTCCCACGCGGCAAAGCGCGGCAGCTGCGCCATTTCGAAAAAAATCTCACAGCGCTTGCGGGTAAAAAAGTCGAGCGGCTCCTCCGCGAGGGCCCCCTGCAGGTACTCCCCCGCCTCAGCCAGCGTCCAGCGCGTTTCCTTCGCAGGCAGACAGTCAAGCGGCACATAGGCAAACTGCGACAGCACCAGCGCATCCAGCGCATCAAAAGGACGCTCCTCCAGCGTGAGCGGGCCGACTGTTTCGGCATGGTTGCGGATATTCGGCAAATTTTTCACCTCCCCTGAAAAAAGCAAACCCCGCTCCGCCATCCTTCATCGGGACGGCAGAGACGGGCCTTGCATGTTTTTACTTTTCGGGATACTGAGCGCGCGGGCCGCCGATGTAGGGCAGACGGGAATAGGCCATGACCACATGAGCCTCGCCCACCTTGGTCTCGCCTTCTCCCATGCGCAGCGGCACAGCCACGGGACGCAGATGCATGCCGACAAGGGTATCGCCCACGTCGATGGCAGCGTCAGCCTGAATGGATACAGCCACGGCAGGCTCCTCAAAGCGCTTGTAGGCAGCAGCGCCCACGCTGCCGCCCGCCTTGGGCATGGGCATTACGTTTACCTGCGTAAGACGCAGCTGGTCAAGCGTTTTCTGCTCCATGACCAGCGCGCGGTTGAGGTGCTCGCAGCACTGGAAAACAGGCTGCAGACCCAGTTCACGGCAGGTTTCGATCATGGTGCGGGCCAGCGCATCACCCAGTTCGGGCACGCTGTTGTGACCGATGTGACCGCCCGCCACCTCGCTGGTGGAGCAGCCCATCACCACCACCGCGCCGGGACGCAGATTGGCGGCATTCTTGAGAAAGGTCAGGCATTCAGCCAGCTGACCGGTGATATTTTCGTACATAACGGCACTCCTTTACTTTTGGGCATGCACAAACGCATACGCGCCGATGCCCACCGCAATGGACAGATTCAGCGAGTCGATTTTGTCATTGTGCGGAATGCGCACAGCCTGTCCCATCTCGGCAAACTCAGCAGGCAGACCGCTGCCCTCGTTGCCGAATACCAGCGCGTAGGGCTTCTGCACATTGGCTACAGCCTCCTCCAGCATGATGGAACCGTCCAGCATGAAGGGATAGAGCGCATGGTCGGGATGCTCCATGCGGTAGAGGCTGAAATCCTCGTAATACTTGACTCGCAGGCTGAATACAGCGCCCATGGTGGCGCGCACCACCTTGGGGTCGAACACATCGGCTGCGGGACGGATGACGGCGATATCCTCCACGCCCAGACCCAGCAGCGTGCGCTGGATGGTGCCCAGATTGCCTTCATCCATGGGATGATGCAATACCACATGGGGCGCGTCCTTTTTCAGGTCGCTCTGCCATTTTTCAAACACAACGGCAGCAAAGCAGTTCTGCTTGCCGCTGATGCGGCTGAGGGCCTTGTCGGCATACTCCTCGCGCACGCGGTGTTCACGGCAAATTTCGCGCAGCTTTTCCACGCCTTCGCCGGATGCCTTTTCGCTCAAAAGCAGGCGCTGGGCGCGTTCGGGACAGTTTTGCATCAGCTGCAGGGAGGGAAATACCCCCGGCGCATAGCTGTAGGAAAGATCAGCGGAATAGGGTTTCAGAGGCGGCATAGACTACTCCCTCCGTTCATTTGCCCGCTTTGTGGGCTTCGTATTCAGCCTTGACAAGGCTGTAGCAGACAAGGTCGCTCACGGTGCCGTCGGGCAGGTCGTGCGCATGGCGCATGATGCCTTCGTAGGCAAAGCCCAGCTTTTTGATCACGCGCTTGCTCTTGTGGTTAAACGGGAAATGGCTTACGGAAAGCACCGCGCAGTTCATCTCCTCAAAGGCATAGCGGATCATTTCGCTGCAGGTCTCCGTTGCCAGCCCCTGCCCCCAATGCTCCTCGCCGAGGGTGTAGGCCAGCTTGCGCGCGTTGGGCGTATAGCGCGAACCGTCGATGTGCAGGCTGGTAAAACCGATCACATGCCCGCTCTTTTTGGACACGATTGCCCATACATCGCCCGATTCGATAAAGCTGCGCACCATGCGGCGGCTGTCCTCAAGCGTTTTATGAGGCGTGAAGCCCGCCATGCGCGCAACGGTCTCGCTGCGGCCAAAGGCGTATACGTCCACCGCGTCATTGGTGTCAAAGGAGCGCAGCACAAGGCGCTCCGTATGCAAAACGGGGCGGCCGGGACGTACGGGCGTGTTTTTCCTGCGGTTGAAGAAAATCATTCGCCTTCCCCTCCGTCGGCGTCATTCCGGTTATCAGTGCCGTCATCGGCATCTTCTTCGTCTTCAAGGATCATATCCTCGCCGTCGCCAAAGCCCACGGCGGAGATGTCGTTCTCGCTCATACCTGCCTCACGCATGCGGCGGCGCATGAAGCTGACAAGGTCCTCCACGCCGTTTTCCATGACAAAGGCATTGTAGAACGCAGCGGTGGATGCGGCGATGTACGTGTTGAGCGCCACCTGCGCAAACTGCGCCACCACATCCAGAACCACCTGACCCAGCACGCCGCTGAGCAGCGTAAGCACGAGCGAGATGACCAGCGACCAGCCGATAAAGCTGATCATGAGCATGAAGTAGCTGGCCTTGCGGCCCTTCATCATTTCTTTGCTCTTTTTGATGGCTTCGCCTGCGGACAGGGAAGGATCATCCGCCAGCAGATAGGGCGCCATGCTGTAGCGGATGGCAGCGATCACACCGGGGATGATGAACAGCATGCCCCACAGGGCGATCTGCACGCCCATGCGCACATACAGCCACATCGCCTTGAAAAGGGTGTTGAAACGGCCCAGCAGGCCATCCTTCACGCCGATATCCGTGCCGCGTACGAGCACGGTGAAATAGCCCGCACAGCCTACCTTGAGCGCAGGGCCGAAAACCAGCGCGGCAAGATAGGCACCGCCCAGCGTGCCCCACGCAGCGGGCGTGATTTTATAAAACTCATCCATGTAGCGGTTGGCAAGTTCCATAAGCTGCATCATCTGTGCGTTGGTCATCTCGGCGCCGACGCTGCTCATCATGGCGCTCATGCTGCTTGCGGCAGCCATCAGGCCCTCGAACATCTTGGTCTGCAAAAGAGACGCCACCGTCAGAAACAGGCCGGAGAAAAAGCATACGACCAGTGCGTTCTGCCACTTGCCCCTGAGTGCTTCTTTGGCTTTTTGCTTAAACAGGAAAGCTCCCATTACCATGTGTATATGCCTCCGTGAGATGCATTATTCAAACAGCGCGTCAACGAACTCCTGCGCGTCAAAACTCTGCAGATCTTCGATGCCTTCGCCAACGCCAACGTACATGACGGGCACGCCCAGTTCACGCACGATGGGGAAAGCGATGCCGCCCTTGGCGGTGCCGTCAAGCTTGGTGAGTACGATACCGTTGATGCCGGCAGCCTCGCGGAAGGCCTTGGCCTGCACCAGACCGTTCTGACCGGTGGTAGCATCCACCACCAGCAGGCAGCGCACGGTGGCTTCGGGATATTCGCGGTCGATAACGCGGCGGATCTTTTCCATCTCTTCCATGAGGTTCTTCTTGTTGTGCAGACGGCCTGCGGTGTCCACGATAAGCAGGTCAGCCTTGTGAGCCTTGGCGGACTGGATGCCGTCAAACACTACGCCTGCGGGGTCGGCGCCTTCCTTGTGGCGCACGATGGGACAGCGGGCGCGCTCGGCCCAGATCTGCAGCTGGTCGGCAGCGGCGGCGCGGAAGGTATCGGCGGCACAGAGGATGATGGTGCGGCCCAGACCCTGGAAACGCAGGGACAGCTTGCCGATGGTGGTGGTCTTGCCAACGCCGTTTACGCCTACGACCAGCGTGACCATGGGCCAGGAAAGCACCATGCGCGGCACATTCAGCATTTCCACAAGAATCTGCTTGAGGATCTTTTTGCCCTCGGCAGCGTCCTTGATCTTTTCTTCGTCAACACGCTTGCGCAGCTTTTCAATGGCCTCCATGGCGCAGTCCGCGCCCATGTCGCTCATGATGAGCGCATCGGTCAGATCCTCATAAAAATCGTCGTCAATGGGACGGCCGGGCTCAACAGCGGCTTCCATGGCCACTGCCATATGTTCACGGCTCTTGAACAGGCCGTCACGCAGGCGGCTGAACAGGCTTTTCTTGTCGGACATAAGAGGATACCTCCTTTGGTTGGTAGGGGGATGAAGCAGGGGCTCTGCCCCTGCACCCCGCAAGGGCTTCGCCCTTGACCCGTGTACTGACCGCATTCGCGGTCTGCTGGGATCTTTC